>JAVRPF010000197.1:0-13076 GCA_032162385.1 Mycobacterium sp. | reverse complement strand
CTCATCTCCAACCGGCTCGGCTCAGCAGTTCGCTGCGCCGTCGGCGAGTTGGGGATGAACACCGGGGATGAGACCCGCGGCGCCGGCGATCCGCTGCAGAAGCTGGCGCAGGGTGTTTCGTTCTGCTGCCGACAGCGGCTCGGTGACGGTGTCTTCGAGCGCGCCGGCCGCCTCGTCGAGGCCTGGCAGGAGGCTGCGGGCTTGGTCGGTGAGAGTTATCGCGAAGGCGCGGCGATCCTCGGGATGGGCCATGCGTTTGACCAGGCCGTCGGCTTCGAGTGCGTCGATGACGATCACCATCGCGTTGCGGTGGATGCCGAGTCGGGCCGACAGCTGACGCTGAGACTGGCCATCCTCTGTCGCCAGCGCCATGAGCACCGCGTAGGTCCGCGGCTGCACGCCGATGCCGCTCATCCGGCGCTGAAACTCGCCAGCCACGTGCGAGCCCAGCTGGGACAGCAGAAACGGGATGCGTTCGTCGAGCGCGGCGATGCCGGTCGGCCGATCTTCCATGCGCGCACACTAGCACTTTGCATGATTGTCATCTACAGTGATGATCACTATTAGTGATCATTAGGAGCAACCGTGAAACTGGCAATATTCGGCGCCAACGGTCAGACCGGCCGCCTGGCGACCGCACTGGCACTGAATGCAGGCCACCAAGTTGTGGCCGTGACTCGCCGCCCGCGGGAATTCCCCCTGGCCGGGCCGGGTCTGACGGTGTCCGAGGCCGACGTGCGGGACGCGTCCGCCATCCGGCCGGTCGTGGCGGGGGTGGACGCCGTCGTGTCCACGCTCGGCGTCACGTTCACCCGGGAGCCGGTCGACACGTACTCGGTGGGGACGGCCAACATCGTGGCCGCCATGCACGCCGCTCGGGCGCGGCGACTGGTCGTGGTCAGCTCGACGGCCGCGTACCCAACTCGTCGCAGCCGGGCCCCGCTCTCACTGCGGTTGGTCGAGCCGATCCTTACCAGGACGATCGGCAAGACCGTGTACGACGACGTCCGGCGCATGGAGAGCATCGTGCGTGACAGCGGCCTGGACTGGACGATCGTTCGCCCCTCGGGTCTGTTCGACCTGCCCGAACGCACCGACTACGTTCGCGGGGAGGTCGATCCCGTCGGTGCGTTCACCGCGCGCGTCGACCTGGCCGACTACCTGCTGTCGCTGGCGGCTGACTCGGCGAGCGCGCGCCGGACCGTCATCGTCTCGACCACCGAGGCCACGCCAAGCCTGTGGCAGATGATCCGGCGGGAAGCGGGCTCGGGCGATGGCGCCGGGTCGGCGTCGGCGGCCGCCTCGTGACGCTCGCCGCCGATCGAGCGGCCCGGCCCGGCCCGCTACCGACGACGTTGGCCTTCGTTGCCGTGGTGTTCAGTGGCCTGTTCGCTGGATTCCTCACCACCGTCCTGGTTTTCGAAGCCAGCCTGCGCAGCTACGGCGCCGCGGTGTACACCCAAGTCCGCCTCATCGAACTCCAGCACCTCGACGACCTGGCCACCGGGCTGCTGGTGCCGGCCATCCTCGGCTCGGCGGCGTTGACCCTGGCCGTGATTCGCCGGCGCGGCAGCCGCCGCTGGCTCACGCTGACCGCCGTACTCTTGTTACTGGTGACCCTGGTGATCAGTGTGTCGATCAGCGTGCCGATCAACACCGCCCAGCTGAGCTGGTCCGTCGTGGCCCCGCCGGACGACTGGTCGGCTGTCCGTGACCGCTGGCAACTGGCCCATGCCGTGCGCACCACCACCGCCGTACTGGCCTTCGTGCTGCTGACGGCAACAGTGATGCGCCTGCGGTGGTCCCGCAACTCAGTCGAACCGTCAGCCACCAACCCGTCGAAAGGTTAATCATGACCGCACCACAGGATTTCACGTTCGAGTCCGCCTACCGAGGCGAGGTCCCCGGTCTCGGGGACAGTCCCAAACCGCCGTGGAGCATCGGCGAACCGCAGCCCGAACTCGCCGCGCTGATCGAGCAAGGGAAGTTCCACGGCGACGTGCTCGACGTGGGATGCGGTGAGGCGGCGATCTCGCTGGACCTCGCCGAACGCGGTTACACCACCGTCGGGCTCGACTTATCGCCAACAGCCATCGATCTCGCCAAGGCGGAGGCCGCCAAACGCGGGCTGACGAACGCCACCCTTCGACGTCGCTGACATCAGCGACTTCACTGGATACGACGGTCGCTTCGGCACCATCGTCGACAGCACGCTGTTCCACTCCATCCCCGTGGAGGCGCGAGAGGGATACCTGCAGTCGATCGTGCGCGCCGCCGCTCCTGGGGCGTCGTACTTCGTGCTGGTCTTCGACCGTGCGAGCATGCCGGACGGCCCAGCCAACGCCGTGACCGACGAGGAGCTGCGTGCCGTCGTGTCGAAGTACTGGACGGTCGACGAGATCAAGCCCGCCCGCCTCCACGGCGTCCTGCCAGAACGCTTCTCGGTGTTGCCGTTCGGGGATGTCCGCGACGAGCCGAAAGGACGCAAGTCAGTGCCCGGCTGGCTGCTGACCGCACACCTGCCCTGACGCGCAGGTTCCTACTTGTTCACAGCCTCGCCTGGGTCTGGGGCCGAAAACCTGGCGCCACGGCGGTTGACATAGCCCAACGCGGCGAAGACAGCCGCCACACCGGCCATCACCGAAATGACCTGCAACATTTCGGCCATCAGAGCGCCTTCAGTTCGGTGTACGTCGCCACGGCGCCCGATTTCGAGTACCCGGCGACCAGCACCACCGACAGCGTGCGCACCCGCGTCCGAACGCTGCCCAACATCGCGAAAAGTGTTGCGCCGGTGCCGATGTACAGCACGGTGGCGGCCACCGCGGCCATCGAAGCGCTTGGGGTGCCACCGAACGGGATCACCACCAGCAGCCATGACAGCGCAACCCATATCGGCCATCGCTGCCACAACCGCAATAGTCGCCGCTCGACGTCGCTGATCCCGGGAGGAAATACGGCCAATCGGTAGCTTCGGAGCCCCTGCCGACTCGCAGCGAAGTCGATCGAACCCCACGACCGCTGCCCATCGAGGATGCGGGCCCACCAACTCGCGACCGCAGTGGCGGCACGTTGTGCCGCGGGATCAGCATGCGGGTACGCGATCGGACAGTCCTGTTCCTCGGTCACGCCATCGGTTCTACGGGCTTGCGCGGGCACGCAGAACACTCCTAACGCTTTTCTTACGCCTGAGAGGACGATCCTTGCGGCGAGTCACCGCCGCCGTTGGCGTGCTGCGATCGACGGTGCCGAACTACAGTTGATCCGCCGTGGCGCCACCGCCCAACCCCGTACGGGCGTGGTGAGGACAGTTGCGGTCGCGAATCGAGGAGCTGGCCGTGCACCCGACACCCGAGACCGCTCCGCTCCGCCCCGTCGGCGGCGGTGCACGCTCGATCCGACTCGCCGTCGTGGTCGGCGCACTGGGAGTCGTGTTCGGTGACATCGGGACAAGCCCGATCTACACGATCCAAACCGTCTTCAATCCTGCCGACCCGCACCCCGTCCCGATCAGCACCGACAACGTGTATGGCGTTGTGTCGGTGATCTTCTGGTCGGTCATGATCATCGTCACCCTGACCTACATCAGCCTGGTGATGCGTGCCGACAACGACGGCGAGGGCGGCATCATGGCGCTCATCACGATGTTGCGCCGCTGGAGCGTGGCGCAAGGTCGTCGTCGTACCGCCATGATGCTGGCCGCGCTGGGTCTCTTCGGCGCCGCGCTGTTCTTCGGCGACAGCATGATCACCCCCGCCATCTCAGTGCTCTCCGCGGTGGAGGGCCTCAAAGTGGTCCAACCGGACCTCGAACAGTGGATCGTGCCGATCACCGCGGTCATCATCGTCGCGCTGTTCGCCGTGCAGCGCCACGGCACCGCCATCGTCGGGCGCTTCTTCGGGCCGGTGATGATCCTCTGGTTCAGCGCCATCGGCGCCTGCGGCGTGAACGGCATCATCGGTCATCCGGAGATCCTCAAGGCACTCTCGCCCGTCTATGCGCTGCAGTTCATGATCGGGAACTTCGGCATTGCGTTCTTCGCGTTGGCGGCGATCGTGCTGGCGGTCACCGGTGCGGAGGCGTTGTACGCCGACATGGGCCATTTCAGTCGGCGGCCCATCGTCCTGGGATGGGTGTTCCTCGTCCTGCCCGCGTGTGTGCTCAGCTACTTCGGCCAGGGTGCGCTGATACTCGGCGACGAGACCACGGTGAGTGCGCCGTTCTTTCTGCTCACTCCGGAATGGGCGCGGTTACCGATGGTGCTGCTGGCCACCGCTGCGACGGTGATCGCGTCCCAGGCCGTGATCACCGGGGCCTTCTCGGTGGCGTCGCAGGCAGCGCAACTCGGCTACCTGCCGAGGCTGCGGGTGGTGCACACGTCGGCGTCGGCCTACGGCCAGGTCTACGTACCGTCGATCAACGCCATTCTGATGGTCGGCGTGCTGACCCTGGTGTTCGCGTTCCAAAGCTCCGCCGCACTGGCGTATGCGTTCGGCATGGCGGTGACCGGAACGATCACCATCACCACACTGTTGTTCCTCTACATCGCCCGGACGCGGTGGCGGACTCCGCTGTGGCTGGTGCTCATCGGCGGCGGCGCCCTGCTGCTGATCGACCTGATGTTCCTGGCGGCGAACCTGACCAAACTCGTCCACGGGGCGTGGCTGCCGCTTCTGATCGCCGTCGTGGCGTTCACGGTGATGCGGACCTGGGAGCGGGGACGAGTCATCGTCACCCAAGCACGAGAGGAAGCCGAGGGATCGCTGCGCGAGTTCGTCGACCAGATCGCCGACTACCGGCCGCCGCTGGTGCGAGTTCCGGGGACAGCGGTATTCCTCAACCGCGGCAAGGAGACCGCCCCCCTGGCGATGCGGGCCAATGTCGAGCACAACCACGTGCGCCACAACCAAGTGGTAATCATGGCCATCGAAACGTTGCCCGTGCCGCGCGTTCCAGACTCCGAGCGGGTGAAGGTCGACGCTCTGGGCTATGAGAAGGACGGGATCATCCACGTCACGGCGAACTTCGGCTACATGGAAACGCCGAACGTCGCCGGCGCGCTCCGCCTGCTCGACCCGGCACAGACCGAAGGCCCGATCGCCGTTGACGAGGCTTCCTACTTCCTGTCGAAGCTGGAACTGACGAGAAGTACAGCTCCAGGAATGGCGGCTTGGCGCAAACGGCTGTTCATCGCCACCTCCAAGTTCAGCGCCGACGCCAGCCACTACTTCGGCCTGCCCGAGGACCGGACGGTGATCATGGGCGAGCTGATCGAAGTCTAAGAGGCCCCCCGGCACCGGTGCGACAAACCTGGACTGATTGGGTTTCCGGCTCGATGCGCACTAGTCTTGCCCCCGGTTCGTCGTCGACTCAGGAAACCTCTTATGCCTACCCAGCCCTCCGTGAGGCGTGCACCGTTGCTGCACACAGTTCGCAGCCAACGCGCCGCTCGCCGCGTCAGTTGCCCGACCATCGGTCAGTGTTTCGACATCGAAGTCAGTCGCGAAGTGGGCGGGTGGTTGATCCGGATCCCCGAGATCGGCGGCGTCACCCACGCCAGCCGCCGTGCCACGGTCGAGTTGGCGGCGCGCAAGTGCATCGCAACCAAGACCGGCATCCCCATCGGCTACGTCGCGGTTCTCGTCCATCGCTGAAACCGTTAGCGCCAAGACCTTTTGGCCGTCGCTGGCTTACTTGCCGATGGCGGGAGCGGCGCAAGACGTGTGGTCCTGCAAGGACTCTCCGCTTCCCCTATCGCCGGTGGCCGCATCCACGCGATCGGCGAGGACGACGAAGCCAGGCTCGCCGTCCGGACCCACTGCGCCCACCACGACGAGCGTCTGGTCGCCCATGTCGGTGCGTGCGCCGGGTACGCCGTCCGCCAGGAGGTCGAACGGGTTGACCGCGTCCAGGTCCTCGCCGCTCACCGCGATGGCGCTGTAACGCTGGCCCGCGAGCGGCACCGGGAACGACGTCCACGCGGCACCGATCTCGGAGGCATGCTCCGTGAGCGCCTGGTGGACGTCGGCCCGGACGCAGTCGACGTGGATGTGCAGCTGGGTCTGCGACCGTGCCTGCTCGGAGTTGATCGCGAGGCTCACCCAATCGCGCGGCAACGTCCGTCCGGCGCGCTCCTCGACGAACGATCGCGCCCGCCAGGCGGCCGCGAAGTAGTTGGTCGCATCCGGTTCCAGGACCGATGGACTCTCGATGCCGGTGATGCGACCGGTCGCGATGAGGAGGAATTGCAGCGGACCGACCAGATCCTTGAGCACCGCGTACCCCTCTTCCTCGCCTGCACTCAGGTCTACCTGCGCACAGGGAGCGGGATCGCCGTGCTGCTGTTGGTCTGGAACGCAGCTGCCGTTGACGATGCTCCACAGTGCGTTCGGATCGCCCTGCGCTCCGCTGATCCCTGCACTGGACACCGCCGTCAACATCGCCGCGGCGAGAACCAGCCCGGCGCGAATCCCACGACGGGCCAACGACTCTGAACTCCGCACGCATCTACCTCATCGTCGAAGGGTGGTGACGGCCCTCGACGGTGGCGTCGACGGCTACGTCGACCCTAGGTCAAGCCGCATCGAATGTTCGGATTCAGATCGTGGTTCGGTCCTGCTCGACCACGAGCGCTTTGGTGATGTGGTCGACGCGATACGACTTGCCGCGCTCGATCTGGTCACCTTCGACGACCACGACGGTCCGGCCCGAACCTCGGTCGCTTGGCGCGTTGGCGCGAGCTCGCTGTGTCATCTCTTCATCGGTTGGAGCTTCCGCGCCAACGAGATTGATGACGTGATGGACGTGATGGATCCCGCCGGTCTCCTGATCGTAGACAATGCAGGCGTAGTGGGAGTCGACGTCCTCGCCGGCGCCGACGGTTGAGCTGGGAAACATCATCATGGCCTCCAGAAGAAGAAGTTGCACACGCCGGTGCCTTCTTGGTGCTGTCCCAGTGCCAGCGCGAAGGTGACGCTGCTGAGGTTCGTGTCGAACACCGAATTGGGCCAGTTGTAGAAGTTGTCGCCGAAATCGGTGACATTGTCCGGGCCGGCCGGATTCGGCCTAGTGCGGAAGCCGCGGATGCCCGAATTGCACAGTCCCCCACCGTCCGCCTGGCCGAGAGTGATCTGGGCCATGGCACCCTGTGCGGGGATGTTCACCTCGGCAGTCGTGTCGCTGTCGTGAGCCCAAATGATCCGTGATTGCATTCCTGTGATCATCGATTGTCCTGTCGAGAAGTCGCGGCCCCCGATGGGTCGCTTCCGCCAAACCCATCGTGTTGTGCACAGGGGTCGCACACACGCGTATTGGGCTACCCGACTATTGGTCCGCGGTGATTAGTTGGTCGGCAAGCTCGACCGGATGCGACAGCATGGCCATGTGCCCGCCGGGGGTGATCTCGGGTTCGATCCCGAGCCGGTCGGCGACGACCCCGCGCATGAACTCTTCGGGGAATAAGCGGTCGTCGCGGAAAAGCACGAATCGGGTCGGCAGCTGCGGGAGGACTGCCTCCGGCCACGGCTTCAGCGACGGCGTATCTGACTGAGCCCGTTCGACCTCCTCACCAACCACCGCCGCGTCAACTCCGTTGTAGAACAGAGCGTCCATGTCGTCGGGGTCGTATCCGGCCGCCGCTGCCGCAGCACGCTGGGCGCCGCCGCACCCGGTGGCACTCCACCAGTCGCCTGGCCGTTCGCCCGGCGGGGGATCATCGCCGACACGTAGATCAATGCAGACGCATCCACCCGCGTGCAGGCGAGCGCTCCGGTGAAACCACCAAAGGAATGGGCAACGACGATCGGCCGCTCGCCGTCATCGCGATGCTGGGTGGTCGCTTATCCGGCGCGACCATACGGCGCTTGTCGGTCGACTCTCAAAGGGCCGTGAGCATCACGTACTGGGCGGCCACCTGTTGCTGCGTGTCGCGCAACTGCTCACCTCTGGCCTCGATCGCATACCGCCCGGCCGCCGCGACGCAGTAGAACCCCTTCGGAAACGCCATGCAGTGACTGTCCGGAAGTGCGGGCACCGGGTCGGCAGGTTTGGTGCCTTCCGCAGAGACCTCTTGGCCGAACGAGTCGGTGACGGCCACCGCGCCGGCCGCATCCTTGGCTTGGTAGACGTTCGTCTTGGCCATCGCCACCTCCGATACGCCGGTGTCCTTGAACAGGGTCGACGAGGCGATCGGATCGCTCTGAAAGTGCGCGGCACCGCGAGCGTCGTAGACGGCATTCTTCGCGTTGCCGACGGCGGACGTCGGCGGCAGGGTCCTTGCCAACAATCCGGTGGGATCCAACGGGACTGCGGCAAGAGCACCCGGGTCTGCGGCCTTGAATTGATCTATCGACGGGCCCTGTGCGTCGATGGCCTTGGCGACCAGCGCAGCGGCGGGGTCGAAACCGTCGACGGACTGGACGACGTAGGGCCCGTGCGCCGTGAACGACCGTATCGTGGCCCGGCTCCGGTCCGATCCGTGTGGAGTGAACGGGTAGGTGGACGCGACCGCGTCGGGATGGCCGGGAATGGACGCACCCGTCGGCAGCGCGCCCTGGATCGGCTGTTTCGTGGCAGCATCGCCCATGTCGGTGCTGGCCGCCGCGGCGGCGGCCGGATCGGCGAACCGCAGCACCGCGTTGACCATCGCGCTCTTGTCGGGCGCCTGCCGTTCCGCGGCGAACCCGTTGATCAAGCCATGCCGCCCCGCGGCCGCCGCAACCGCTTCCGGTCCAAGCTGCAGGAGCGCGGCGACACTACCGATCAGATAGAAACTATCGAGATACGGGCTGATCAGACTTTGGTCGACCTCCCATGGGCCGACGACGAAGTCGGCCATCTGTTTCGCGTCGGCGACCGCCCCTGAGGCGGGATTGCCCGCGGCGCCCAGAGGCGGACGGGGCACGGTCGGATAGGTGCCGACGTCGAGCTTGTCGGGACTCACGATGGCCGGCGGCGCGGAGGTCGTCGCAGTGGTTCCCGCGGCGGGGCCAGTGCTGCTGGTGTCCTCGGTCGTGTTACCGCACGCGACGATCACCAGCGCACTGGCAGCGAGGACGCCGAACTGCAGACTGCGCCGCATCAGGTCTCCTGTCGTTGGTCCGTCGTCCAACCTAATCGGCCGACTCCACTGCGGTTGATTCCCGCGGACGATCAAGGCCGGACGCGCGGTGCAGACCGTGCACAATCATCGAATGGCCGCCGAATCAGCCCTCTTGGCTCCCGTCGTCGTTGGTATCGCCCCGACCACCCTGGACGATGTCGTGCGCGTGGCGCGCGACAACGCCCCCGTGATGATCGGGGACGACGCCCTGATCGCCATGGCTGCGAGTCGTACCCGCATCGAAGCGCTCGCCGACGACCCGGTCCCGGTGTACGGCATTTCCACCGGGTTCGGCGCCCTGGCAACCCGTCATATTCCGCTTGAGCTCCGAACCAAGCTGCAACGCAGCCTCATTCGCTCCCATGCCGCGGGATCGGGTGCTGAGGTCGAACGCGAAGTCATCCGCGCAATGATGCTGCTGAGATTGTCAACCCTGACCACCGGCCACACCGGCATACGGCCCGAAGTGGCGCAGGCCTACGCTGGACTGCTTTCAGCCGGGCTGACACCGGTGGTCTACGAGTACGGCAGCCTGGGCTGCTCCGGCGACCTTGCCCCGCTGGCGCACGTGGCCCTCGCGGTCATGGGCGAAGGGCACGTCCGCACCACCGATGGCGCGCTGGTGCCGGCCACGGAAGCTCTGACCGCGCACGGCATCGAACCGATCGTCTTCGCCGAGAAGGAGGGCCTCGCCCTCATCAACGGCACGGACGGCATGCTCGGTCAACTGGTCCTGGCATTGACCGACCTGGACCGGCTGCTCGTGTTGGCCGACGTATCGGCGGCGATGAGCGTCGAAGGACTGCTCGGCTCCGACAAGGTCTTCGCCCCGCACCTACAGGCCCTCCGGCCTCAGCCTGGCCAGGCCGTCGCCGCAGCGAACATGACCCGAATCCTCGCAGGTTCACCCATCGTCGCCAGCCACAGTGGACCGGACTGCCCGCTGGTCCAGGACGCGTACTCGCTGCGGTGCGCACCGCAGGTCGCCGGCGCCGCACGAGACACCGTCGCGCACGCCCGCAACGTCGCGAACTGGGAACTGGCCAGCATCATCGACAACCCCGTCGTCACCGATGACGGACAGGTCGAGTCGAACGGAAACTTCCACGGCGCGCCGGTCGCCTACGTGCTGGACTTCCTCGCCATCGTCGTCGCCGATCTGGCCAGCATCAGTGAACGACGGACCGACCGATTCCTGGACGCCTCCCGCAGTCACGGGCTCAAGGCGTTCCTCGCCGACGACCCTGGCGTCGACAGCGGCCACATGATCGCCCAGTACACCCAGGCCGCAATCGTTTCCGAGCTCAAACGGTTGGCCAGCCCCGCGAGCGTCGACTCGATTCCCTCGTCGGCGATGCAGGAAGACCACGTATCCATGGGCTGGTCCGCGGCCCGCAAACTTCGCAGGGCAATCGACGGCCTCACCCGGGTCCTCGCCATCGAAGTGCTCACCGCGGCCCGAGGCATCGACATGCGAGCACCGCTGCTGCCCGCACCCGCCACCGGCGCGGTCGTCGCCGCCGTGCGCGCACGGGTCGCAGGCCCCGGCGCCGACCGTCACCTCGCACCCGAAATCGCGGCGGTCGTCGACCTCGCGCACAACGGATCACTCGTCGCCGCCGCGGAATCGGTTACCGGCCCGTTGGCCTGACGTGTTCGTCCACGAGTCGTCCGAGGTCGTCGAGAAGTAGGTCTGCGGCCCCGATGTCGCCGCGGAGGTCGCGGTCTTCGTCACTGCGGGGCAAACCGGCGGCCAGCGCGAGTGCCTCGCCGAGCACACCGGCGAACCGGTCGTCGAGCCGGCGCTGCCGCAGCAGCCTGACCGCGCCCACGAGTTCGCAGCACAGCAACACCCGGTACGCGGCGACCGATCGCTCGAGCTGAAGAGCGCCTTGGGAGGCGAACGTGGCGTCCTCCTCCGAACCCCTCGAAAGCACCAGTGTTCCAGCGGATGCCGGTTGCGCGGAGCTGCGTATCTCGGCGATCGCGCCCGCCGCGACGTACTCGACCATCATGAGTCCAGACGAGCCGTCAGCACTCGCAGCGAGGAAGGCATTGCCGCCGTTGGTATCTGGGTCGTTCAGCATTCTGATCCGGGAATGCGTGATGGGTGCGGTCAGTGCCAACGCAAGGGTGGTTCCGTCGAGTTCGAGTGACATCGATGCCTGATAGAAGGCACCGTGATGGACGACCTGATCGCCTTCGACGTCGAACAGTGGGTTCTCTTGCGCCGAGTTGAGCGTCCGCTCAAGTTGCCCGACAAGCGAATCCAGCGACGCGACGACGCTCGCTTGAGCAACCGGGTACACCCGCAGCCCGTACGGATCCTGGATGCGCGCGGGACTGCGCTCGGGCCGTCCGTGGTCGGCGAACAGCGAGCGCAGTCGGGTGGCAACCTTCTCCACGTGTGGAGCGGCCGCCGCCCGTGCCGCAACCGGCGAGAAGGCCGACGGATTTCCGTCGAGTGCAAGAAAACTGAGCATGTAGATTACGCTGGAGGCGTGTTCGAGTCGGGTCAGCTCGTCCACCGCAAGGCAACTGCGGCCAACCGTCAGGGCGCTGCTGCTCATGAAGGGCAGCGCACTGTCGGCGCCCCACGGTGGCATTGGTGCCAACCGAGCCGTGGCGGGTCTCTCGCCGATCAACGTCAGCGCCGTTCCCGCGAGCGCCGCAAGGTCGCCGGTTCCGATGGACGCGTACTGGAGGAGCTCCGGCAACGCGTTCTCGTTGAGCATTCGCTCGAGTCCGTCCAAGATCGCCGGATCGAGTCCCGCGCCGGGCACGCAGAGTTGAATGAGGCGCGCCGCGAGCATCGACCGCACCGTTCTTTGGCCCAGTGGATCGCCTGCATCGACCGCGTGGCTGCGCAGAAGTCGCATCCCATACTCCGGATCGTCGGCCGGAATGGCCGTGACGCGGTTTGCTCCGACACCGGTCGTACGCCCGTAGGTGGCAAATCGCGTGCTCAGGTCGGCTGCCCGGTCGTGCACCAGGGCGATGGCCTCGACGACCTTTGCAGAGACCGAGACCTGATCGCGTCCATCGGCGAGCGTGACGACGTCGCCAACCTTCCCGGTCCCGTCCAACTCGATCATGTAAATCTCCTCGTTCTCCATCGCAGGCGAGCGACGCGATCTATCCTCGCCCAAGACCCGTCATTCCACTAGGTGGCATTGAGATTTTACTCAGTGGCAACAGCGGTTGAGTCGGACGAAACATCTCGGTCGTAGGTTTTCGTCCCGAGAGGAGGTCACGGTGGCCGAACCGTCCACCCGGACTGTGGAACGAGCACTCGCCTTGCTCGCGACCGTTTGCGATCGCGGCGGGGCGAATCTTGCCGATAGTGCGAGGGACTGCGACCTTGCCCCCAGCACGGCGCTTCGACTCCTGCGCACGCTCGAAACCACCGGCTTCGTCAGCAAGGACGAGTCCGGAATGTACCGGCCGGGCGCTCGGATCATCCAACTCGGCGCACAGGCACTGAGCAACGAGTCATTGATCGACCTCGCCGGGGCGGCGATGGAGGAGCTTGCCACCGATTCAGGTGAGTCCGTGTATCTCAGCGTCGAAGGGCACGCCGACACCGCGCTGTACATCGGCATCGTCGAGGGAACGCACTCGGTCCGGCACGCCAGCTGGGTCGGTCGGACCGTCCCACTCGACACGTCGGCGGCAGGACACGTGCTGAGGGGCAAGGTTCCCGAAGACGGCTACGTCGTGGTCGAGCGCGGCGTCGAGACCGACGTCACCGCGATCGCCTGCCCGGTGTATTCCCAGGCTCGGATCGTTGCCGCGCTCAGCCTGGTCATTCCGAGCTACCGACTCACCACCTCGCAAGCGACGCAGCACGGCCGGATGTTGGTATCGGCCGCGGCGGGCATATCCGCCCGATTGAGTAGTTCCCCGAAATCCAGCCTTTCAGAAAGACCGTCATGATCACGTTCGACAAAGTCTCCAAGGTGTATCCCGACGGCAC
>JAVRPF010000196.1:0-4680 GCA_032162385.1 Mycobacterium sp. | reverse complement strand
AGCTCAACGATGAACGCCGCCAACTCCGTTCGGCCTCTCAGCAACAGCGTGGCGCCGACTGCCGCGTGGGCCGGGTCGACGACCGTGCGTACGACCACCGCCGCGAGCAGCCCGGCACCGAGTTGCGCGACCCAGTAGCCGGCGGCCTCGTGGAGTGTGATCCGCCGACGCACCAGGACGGCCATCGTGACGGCCGGGTTGTAGTGACCGCCGGAGAGGTGTCCGCCGGCGTAGATCATCACCATCAGGACCGCGCCGATGCCCAGCGGGGCGAGCGGGCTGCCGCTTCCGACGGCGGCGCCGACGGTGAACACCAGAAAGAAGGTTCCGATCGCCTCGACGGCGTACTTCACGCCTGGCCGGGGACCGGTTACGGCGTCGGATGTTGGGTCGCCGGCGACGACACCGGCTGCGGGTTTTTGGGTGGCTGTTTGCATGGACTCTACGATCACCGCGACGGTGGCTAGTGTCTTCGAGGCTGGCGCCCATCTGCCAACCCCCGCCAGCCCTACCTCGCGTATACCGGCCAGCTGCAATGGGCACGGTCAGACGGCAGGCGGTTGCGCAGAGCGACCGCGACACGCTGCGCGTTTACAGCTGACAGCCAAGCCGAGACTACCGCTGACAGGAACCCGTAACGGGTGTCAGCGGTGGCGACAGCGTTCGGTTCGATCGCGATCATGGCAAGCGAACGACGACAGATT
Organism: Mycobacterium sp.; assembly: GCA_032162385.1. Lineage (GTDB taxonomy): Bacteria > Actinomycetota > Actinomycetes > Mycobacteriales > Mycobacteriaceae > Mycobacterium. Next base: position 3,976 of record JAVRPF010000196.1, on the reverse strand, counting down.
GGGGAGAAACGACGTGACGACCACCACGTTGGCCGTCACGGCCGCCTCACCACGAGGTGCGCGCCCGACGGTTGGCACGACATGACGACGAGCGATATCGAATTGCATAGCGGTGCTGAGCATCCCGCGACGGAACCGCATGCACACAACGTGGCCGGCCGACTGAACTGGTTGCGCGCCGGGGTCCTTGGGGCCAATGACGGCATCGTGTCCACCGCCGGCCTGGTGGTAGGCGTTGCGGGGGCTACCGCAGCCAGGGAGGTGATCTTCACCGCCGGTATGGCCGGCCTGGTCGCCGGAGCAGTATCGATGGCCCTCGGCGAATACGTCTCGGTCAGCACGCAACGCGATAGTCAGCAAGCCCTGTTGCAGCAGGAATGCCAGGAACTCCGCGACACCCCCGAGGCCGAACTGCGCGAACTGACTGCGCTTTACGCGGCGAAGGGTCTGACCCAACAGACCGCACGCACGGTCGCTGAGGAGTTGACGGCGCACGACGCCCTCGCCGCCCATCTCGACGTGGAATTGGGCATCAACCCCGACGATCTGTCCAACCCCTGGCAGGCCGCGATGTCATCCGCCATCGCGTTCACCGCCGGAGCGGTCATTCCACTCATCGCGATCCTGCTTCCGCCGGCCAGCACCCGCGTCCCCGTCGCATTCGTCTCGGTGTTGTTGGCACTGGCGTTGACGGGAACGGTCAGTAGCGCCCTCAGCGGCGCCCGCAAGACTCGTGCGATCCTTCGCGTCGTGCTCGGTGGAGCGGTTGCAATGGCCGTCACCTACGGCATCGGTCAGATGGTGGGCGCTCCACGATGACGACGCCGAGCGGGTTGGTTCCCAGGAACTTCACATCTTCGAGAATTACGCTCACATGTGCGGTCAAGTCCCCAGCGATCGGTCCGAATCGGCGTCGAGCTGCGGAGCAGCTTGTCGGCACCTGGCCGGCGGTCACCTGCAACGGATGTCGCCGTCGGCGGCCGGCGCGTTGATGCGGAACTAGGTTCGCCACCGATGCGCGCCCGCCTCATCACTCTGCTGCTTCGCCCGAAGACCCCGCCACTCTGGCTGGGGCTGGTGGTCGCCTTCTCGTTCGTCGTCGCGGAGACGGTTGTCGTCATCCAGCTCAAGCAGATGGCTCCTATGAGTACGTTCGGGGTCGTGTACCTGCTCGGCGTCCTCGTGGTGTCCACGGTGTGGGGCTTCGGGCTCTCTGCGGCGACCTCGGTGGCAAGCGCCCTGGCCTTCGACTACTTCCGAGATTGGCCGGGCGCCTTCGAGTGGGGCGCCGACGACTGGGCGGTCATAGGAATCTTCGTGGTGGTGACGTTGATCGCGAACACGCTGGCGTACCTGGTGCGGGCGCGGGCGGTCGAGGCGGATCAGCGCCGCGGCGAGGCCGAGCGAAGCCGTGACCAACTCCGGGCGCTGGCAGAACTGCAGTCCTCGTTGCGACGGGTCGCGACGCTGGTCGCACGCGGGGCCACCCCGTCCGAGGTGTTCTCTGCGGTGGCAGGGGAGCTGGCTCGCTGCCTGGGTACGCCCCATTCGACGCTGGTCCGGTTCGAGGTCGACGGCAGCTCGGTTCTGCTGGCCACTCACGACGACTGTGGGCCGAAGTTGCCGTTGGGCATGCGGTTTGAGCCCGAGGGCGAGAACATCGCGGCGATGGTCTTCCGCACGGGCCGCTCGGCACGCTTGGACAGCCACGACGATGCTGCCGGTCCGGCCGCAGCGATGGTCCGGGCGGTAGGCCTCCGCTCGGGGGTTGGAGCGCCCATCGTGGTGGACGGCCGCGCGTGGGGTGCGGCCATTGTCGGTTCGTCGCAACGCGATCGGTTGCCTGCCGACACCGAGGCCCGGCTGGGGGACTTCGCGGATCTGGTGGCGACCGCAATCGCCAACGCCGAGACCCGCGCCCAGCTCACCGCGTCTCGCGCGAGGATCGTCTCCGCCGGCGATGAGGCCAGACGCCGCTTCGAACGCGATCTGCACGACGGCGCCCAACAACGGCTGGTTTCGCTCGGGCTCAAACTCCGGGCCCTAGAAGCGGCCGTGCCAGTCGATCTCGAATCAGTGCGACGGCAGATGTCGGAGATGGTCGACGGTCTGGTCGACGTCTCCAGGGACCTCCAGGACATCTCCCGCGGTATTCATCCCGCGGTTCTCTCGCGAGGCGGGTTGGCACCTGCGCTCAAGACACTTGCTCGCCGCTCGACCGTTCCGGTCGAGCTCGACCTCGGCGTGGAGGGGCGGTTGCCCGACTCTGCAGAGGTCGCCGCGTACTACGTCGTCGCGGAATCGCTGACGAACGCCGCCAAGCATGCGCGGGCATCCGAGGTGACGGTGAAGGTGGACACCGACGGTGATGACCTGCGACTGTCCATTCGCGACGACGGGGCGGGTGGCGCCGACTCAGGCAGAGGATCCGGACTCATCGGTCTTCGAGACCGTGTCGAGGCGCTCGGCGGACGCCTGCTGGTTTCCAGCCCGGTCGGCAGCGGGACTTCACTGGTGGCGACAATTCCACTGCGGGTGCAATGAATCGCCAGCTTGCCACGGCGTCCGCGGCTCCGGTCCGCGTGGTCGTGGCCGAGGACGACGTCTTGCTTCGCGAGGGTCTGGTCAGCCTGCTGAGCCAGTCCGGTTTCGAGGTCGTCGGGCAAGCCGGCGACGGTCCTGAGCTACTGGCGTTGGTGCGGGCCACGACGCCGGAGTTGGTGGTGACCGACATCCGGATGCCGCCGACCAATGCCAACGAGGGGCTCGACGCGGCGCGGGTGATCCGCGCGGAGTTGCCCGACACCGCCATCTTGGTGCTGTCCGCTCACGTCGACGTCGATCACGCGATGGAGCTGCTCGGCAGCGGCCGCAGCATCGGCTACCTGTTGAAGAGTCGGATCACCGATGTGGCCGACTTCGTCGACACCCTGCAGCGCATCGCCAAGGGGGCGACGGTGGTGGACCCGGTGCTGGTATCCGAGCTGGTGTCGGCCGGCCGACGCGCTGACCCGCTCTCCGCGCTGAGCGCACGAGAGCTCGAGGTACTGGCGCTGATGGCCGAGGGTCGCTCCAATTCCGGTATTGCCCAGCGGCTTTGGGTCACCGAGGGCACGGTGGCCAAACACGTCAGCAGCATTCTCAGCAAGCTGGACCTTCCGGTAACCGACGATGCCCACCGCCGCGTCCTCGCGGTCATCACGTTCCTCGAGGCCTGCTGATCGCAGGTGATGCGGTCGGCTTACCGTCGGTCGGAGAAGCGGATGTCCAGGCTCCGTAGGTATGTTTGCAGCCCGGCGTCCTGGATCGGAATCAGGTGCGCCGGGGCGCCCGACTCATTGAAGTGCGCGTGCCAAAGGCCCGGTGGCGTGACGAACGCGCCTCCTCGCTCCCACTCGACACGGGTCGGGTCGACGATGTTGCCCCGCTCGTCCAAATGAGTGCCCAGCAAGGTGTAGCACCCCGGCTTGGCGTCGAGAATCAGATCGAGCGCCACCGACTGATGGCGGTGCGGACGCTGCTCCTGATTCGCCGGCAACAGGCCGAACATTGCCCACAACACATGGGTGATGGTCAGCGTCTGCTCCTGAGCGGCGTTGGCCAACAGAACGCTCACCCTGCTCTTGTCGTTTGCGCCAGGGCGCGATGCGATCTGATCCAGGTGAGCCACCACGTCGGCCCGCCGAAATTTCGTTGCACGAAAACGCGGTTCGGTCGCTCGCGCCCCCAGATGGCGCAACAGCGGCTCGTCGTGCACCCAGTACAGCGTCGCGTCGGTTTCGGCATGGAACGTGGCACGGGTGGCGGCGGGCATCGTCAGGAAGTCGCCCTCCTCCCAGTGGACGAGCCGACCGTTGACGGCACTGACACCTCGTCCGCTGATCACGTAGTACAGCTGGGAGGTGGCATTCGGGCTCGTCTCGACCTGCTCGCCCCACTGAATGCGCACGAAGTTCGCGACCAGTGCCGGACTGGT
>JAVRPF010000195.1:0-8220 GCA_032162385.1 Mycobacterium sp. | reverse complement strand
CGAAGGTGACCGCGAAGATCGCGTAGATGTACACCGTTGAGTTGGTGTCGTTCTTGTCGAAGAACTGCGCCTCGAAGTAGGAGGCGAAGACCGTGTAGACGTAGACGTCGTACCACTCGACGAGGTTGCCCGCGGAGCCCCTGATGGTGTTGAGCACCGCCCGCCGGGTGCTTGTCGGCGCGCGTGTCGGACCGGACAGGCTGGACGACGTCGACTCATCGCTCATTCAGGGACGGTAACGGATCGACTCCCACATTCGCACCGAATCGAACGGGCGCAGAGGGCTTTCGGACTCATGACCTGCGATCATTAGCTCACCTAATGCGGGCGTACAGTTGCTCCCATGGAGTACCGCAGCCTCGGACGAACCGGAATTCAAGTCAGCCCGTTGTGTCTCGGCGCGATGATGTTCGGCGGTTGGGGGGAACCCGACCACGACACGTCGATCGCCACGATCCATGCCGCTCTGGACGCCGGCATCAACTTCATCGACACCGCCGACGTCTACGCGCAGGGCGAATCGGAGATCATCGTCGGCAAGGCCCTCGCCGGCGGCAGGCGCGACGAGGTGGTGCTCGCCACGAAGGTCAACATCCAGATGGGCGTACCGCTCGAGGCGCCGGCAGGCACCAAAGGGGACCCCAACAAGCGCGGAAACTCGCGGCGCTGGATCATCCACGAGGTCGAGAACAGCCTGCGCCGGCTGAACACCGACTGGATCGACCTGTACCAGATTCACCGCCCCGACCCCCACACCGACATCGAAGAGACACTGGGAGCACTCACCGATCTGCAGCGGCAAGGCAAGATCCGCGCGTTCGGCTCATCGACGTTTCCCGCTCACCAGATGGTCGACGCGCAATGGGTCAGCGAACGGCGCGCCCTGGGCCGGTTCGTCACCGAGCAGCCGCCTTATTCGTTGCTGGTCCGCGGGATCGAGGCCGACGTCTTGCCGGTGGCGCAGGAGTACGGCATGGGTGTGCTGCCGTGGAGCCCGCTGGCGGGTGGCTGGCTCGCCGGGGGGTACCGCAAGGACAAGGAGCTACCCGAGTCCCGGCGCCGCACCCGAATCCCGGCCCGGTACGACATGTCCAGCCCCGAGAATCAGCGCAAGCTCGACGCTGCCGACGCACTCGGGCAACTGGCCGATGACGCCGGACTGTCGCTGATTCACCTCGCGATCGCATTCGTGATGCAACATCCGGCGGTCACCGCGCCGATCATTGGCCCGCGCACCCTCGACCATCTGAAATCCCAGCTCGGCGCGACCGACGTCACGCTTTCCGTAGACATCCTCGACAGGATCGACGAGATCGTGCCGCCGGGCTCGACGATCTCTAGCGCCGATCAGGGCTATCAGCCGCCCTCGTTGACCGATCCGTTCTTGCGGCGCCGTCGCACCGGGTAACGCGGGCGGTTTGCGCTCGGCGGGCATACCGGCTTTCCTGTGTGGGTGCCTGACTTGAATCGTCGCCACGTGATGTCCCTGGCCGGCATCGCCGCGCTGGCGGCCGCGATGCCCCTCCCCGCCGCCAACGCGGCGCCGCCCACCACCTATCTCTTCCGCGACGAGTTCGACGGCCCTGCCGGCTCGGCCCCGGATTACTCCAAGTGGGAGCCGGCGCTGGCCCGCGAGGACATGGAGGACCCAACATTCTGGGAGCTCCCCGAGAACGTCGGCCAATACCGCGACGATCGGCGAAACCTCTTCCTCGACGGCAAGTCCAATCTCGTGATCCGTGCCGCCAAGGACGGCAACACGTATTACAGCGGCAAGCTCTTCGGCAAGTACAGGGGCCCTATCGGCACCACCTGGGAAGCCCGGATAAAGCTGAACTGCCTCACTCCCGGCTGCTGGCCAGCCTGGTATCTGGCCAATAACAGTCCTGTGAATGGCGGCGAAGTCGACATCATGGAGTGGTATGGCAACGGCAGCTGGGCTCCGGGAACCGCCGTCCACGCAAAACTGAACGGCGGCGAACACGTGAGCCACACCATCGCACCAGACAGCGGCTGGCACACGTGGCGGGTCCAGTGGGATAACGCAGGCATGCGCTTCTGGCTGGACTACGTTGACGGCGCGCAACCGTACTTCAATGTTCCGGCGAGTTCCCTGCCCGATTGGCAGTTCAACACCCCCGGTTACACACTCTTTCCGATACTGAATCTCGCGGTTGCCGGTTCCGGCGGCGGTGATCCCAGCGCGGGGACCTATCCGGCGGACATGCTCGTCGACTGGGTTCGTGTCTGGTAAGACGCGGCACGCCGGGCATCGCTATTCCTATCGGGCTCCGCCGTCTTCTAGCCCATTTCGGAGCAAATCCCACGCAAGGCGCCGAGCCTCTGCGGCCCTCGTGTGCATGAGCCGCTGTACGGGCGGAATGATGCCGGACTGCGGTGCGCGTCCGTCGACTACGGCAACGTGCACATCCTCCGCCACGCGGATGGCCATCAGGGCGGCCTCGTTGACACGGTTCAGCGCTTGATGCAGGCGGTCGTCCTCAATGAGCAAATGGGCGTTGGTGAGCTCCACCGAGAAGTCGTTTACGACTTGACCGATCCGTTCGAAGATCGGGTTCATTGCCAACTCCCGCTCGTCGCCATGCTCGATGCGCAGGATGCTCGCGCCCTGGTTCCACAGTGTCGCCAACATCTGAGTGTGCTCGTTGACGGCGCGCGACACCTCGATCATCGCTTGCTTCTGTAGCTGGTTACGTAGGTGGATACGCTCCACGCGGGCCAGTTCGCGCTGAGCAGCCATCTCTGCGCGGTGCAATTTCTGCCGGGCTTCAATCTCGGCGCGGTGCAGTGTCTGCGTCAGCGCCAGTTCGCGCGCCGAGCGTTCCTCGGCGGCGGCCAGCTCCTTTCGTAGTCTGTCCGCGGCTTGGGCGGCGTCCTGGTTCGCCCGGCGCTGGATTGCGACGATCTGCCAGATGGCTACCATGACTACGCAGAAGACGGCGGCGCCGAAGAACCACTCCGCCTTAGATCCCGCCTGGCCCGGACTGAGCAGGACGAACCAGGCGATGGCCAGGCAGCCTGCGAACCCAGCGACCAGCCAACTGATTCCACGCCAGACACCGATCGCGCCGAACCGGCGTGGCCTACGGCGATCCGGCTGGCTCTGTTGTGCCGGCTCCACATAATTGTTGACCTTCCGAAATTCGGGAACGTCGCTGTCCGTGGCGGATTGCGCTAGTCCGGTCATCTTTCCTCCCGTGTGCGCGAGCGTCCCGCGACGCGGGTTCAGACTAGGGAACCCCAGACCGGGCTGCACCACCGGCGGCGGCTCTGCCATTCATTCCACAGACCCATGAGTGCGCCGCGCGCGCTGTATACCCGAGCGGTTGACGCCAATGTCGACCCGTGCTCAGGTGGAGCAGTGCGATTGGAGCAGTCCGCCACCGGCTGCTCACCGCCCCGGAACTTGACCGCCTAGAGAATTGAGATCCCATGGGACAACCCGTGCCGCAAGAAGGTGAAGCGTCAGTCATCGTCAGTCTCGCCGAGGCGGCGATGCACATGTATACCGCCGCGATCGATGCGTTGCCATTCCCAGACGACAAGAAGTTTCACACGCGCGCGGACGTCGTTCTGACAGGCATGCGCAAACTGCGGGCCGCATTGACAGAGGCTGCCGGTCGCAGCAGGTCCTCACCGGCGGTGATTGTGGCGCTCCGGGATGTTCGGCTGCGCTACGACAAGCTGATGACCCACGCCGCCGCCGCACCCGGGTCAAGTCTGGGCCAACAGTTGTACGCCACACGCATCGAGGCCAAACTGTCCGCCCAGGAAGTGGCCAACGGCGCGGGGCTGCGCGCCGATCTCCTCGATGATCTCGAGGCCGGCGAAACTCCCACCGTGGAGGAAGCAGCGAAGGTGACAGGGCTTATCGCCGCTCTCGGCGGGGTGCCCGGTACCGAACATCGCGAGCATCACGAATCCGAACAACATGACGAGCATCACGAGTCCGAACATGACGAACAACATCACGAACTCAACGACGAATCAGTCAACGCCGGCTAGGAGGGGCGTCGCCACTCACGCCCCGGGCGTGTGCACCCGCTGCGCCAGCCACGGCATCGCATTGGAGAACGCCAGCGCCGCGAACTGCCAGGTGTGATAGCCGGGATACACCCGAAGCGGGCATCCGATGTCGACGGCGACCGCGGCCGCGCACAGATCGGGCAACGCCGAGATCGCGTGCAAACTTGTTCAAGTCGGCGACACTTCGATCTCCAAGTCGGGGAAGGCAGCGAGCAGGTCTCTGGCGAACGCCAGTTCGTTGTCGATGCCTTCCAGCGGTGCCGTGCCAGAGAGCACTTCGACGATGTCGTCGGCGCACGCCCGGCCGATCCCCTCCACGTCATGGCGTCCCGAAGCGTCTAGGAAGTCTGCGACCACCTGCTCGGGTGTGCGTCCGCGAGCCGCGGCGTTGTCCCACTTGGCTTCTGCCGCATGGCTGCTCTGCTCATCCATGACCTCAGCGTACACCTGCTATGATGGAAATCAAATACTATACTGATATCTGACAATTAAACTTTGGGACGTCTCATTGCCCGCGGCGCTCACTTACCGCCAGTGCGCTTCTTGGGCGGACTTTCTTGGATTTCCAAGGCCCGGATCAGCAGGTCTGTGGCCAAGTCGGCGTGGGCCTCGACCTCGGCGGGGTCCAACGGATCGACGTCGTCGAAATGGCGGGCCAGCGCATCGAGCGTGTACGGGGCGGCCGCGCCGTGGGCCAGCAGGAAGTGCAAAGTGCGCAGGCTGACCGGTCGAATCCGGCCACTGTCGGCAAGATGTTTCAGCAGCCGGTCTACCGGCGCCAGCGATGGCCCGATGTAGGTGTCGTAGAGGTACGCCAGCCGTTCGGTGTCTTGGCGGCCTTCGATGTTCATCAGCCCGTTCAGCGCAGGCCGTTCCGCCGAGTAGAGCAAGAAGGTGCGCATGGTGATCCGCAGCTGATCCAGCGGATCGGTCAACGTAGGATCGAACGCGGTAGCCAACCGCATCACCAGAGGCTGAAACGCCCAGTCCACCGTGGCGTACCACAGCGCTTCCTTCGAACCGAACCGGCCGTTGAGCAGATTGTGACTACCGCCCAGTTCACGGTTGAGGGTACGGAGCACGACCCCGTCGTAGCCTTGAGTGGCGAACGCCCTCAAGGCCAGCTCGAAGATCTCGTCCAGCGAAGCGGGCGACTCCTCCGTGCGCGGACGTCCGGGCGGTCGGCGTTGGGGTGCGGTGCTGGTGCCAGTCACGCGTCCCTCTCGGTATGCATTTCGCGGCACCCGCGTGCCGCGCTTCCGTCCGTGCACATGATATGCGGCAAATAGTTATTTGGCACTCCTCGACGGTTGGCGGGTCATGGGCCCGAGCGGGTCACAGCGAACGGGCGATCGGATACTCCGGACTAAGGGCGAATGGTTAACGGGCGCTGCCGAGCGGAGCCACTCCGGGCCGGCGCGCGTAGTACACGAACGCTGGAGGAAGATTTCTGACGACGGTGCGACCAACGACGACCTCTTCGAAGCGGGCGGTAAGCATGCGCCGAAAACGCCGCCCTGGCGCGAGCCCGCGGACAAGTGTGTAACCAAACGTCGTGAAAGCACCACTGGGAGCTAGGACATTCTTAACGGCGTCCAAAGCGACCTCGGCCACGGATGCAGACATGGACACCCATGGCAATCCGCTGATGATGAGATCCGCGTGGGAAATGCCGCGGTCGGCGAGAATCTGCGGCAACCGGTCGGCGCTGTCTCGGACCATGTCGACTCTTCGATGGCGGCTGGCCGTCAGCGTCGCCAAGCGTGGATTGAGTTCCACTGCGATATGCCGCCCGCGTGTGCCCAGCCGGGCCTGGATCGCTTCAGTGAAAGAACCGGTGCCCGGGCCAAGTTCGACGACAACGGGGTCACCGTAGTGAGGGATCGTCGCCGTGATTGCTGCGGCCAGGTGAGGTGAACTCGGTGCCAATGCCCCGACAGCGCTTGGCTGGCGGGCGAACTCGCGCATCAGGTATGCCGCATCACCTAACATGGCGCGCCTGCTCACCGCAGTCATCGCGCGCCATTGCGTAGAAACTGGCTGTAGCCTGCAGGACCTGTTCGGCACGGCCGTAGGTGATCGCGTGCCCGGCACCGTCAAGGGTCAAGAGCTTTGTCTGTGGCACGTACCTCTGCAGCACTTGCGTCCGCTCGTCGGGGTGGATGATGTCGTCGGTGCCCCATGCGGCGAAGACCGGGAGCTCCGAGCTGCTGAGCGCTTGGAGCACCTCTGGGCGCCACCCGAAGTCATAGTGCCGCAGGGTATTCAGCATTCCCACAGCGAACCCGCGATACGTCGATTGCTCTGCCATCCAATCCAACATAGCTGGCTGATCTGGCGATCCCGCATAGGAGGTCATCCGCGACGCGCCCCCTACCATCGGTTCGCTGGTGAGGAAACCGCGTCGGTGCGTTCGCCGCGATGCTGCGGTCCCTACCCGACCCCGCCGACGTCCACGGGGTGATCGAAGGCGCGACCGACGCCGACCACCTTCCCCTTGCCCGGCCCCTGACCCACGGCGAGCGCGGTGACGCTTCCGCCTCTAACTCTGCCGTGCTTGCAGAGGCCCTGCGCGCCCTGCCGCTGCCCGACCGTCCCGGCGTCGCCTACCTCGCCGGTGAAGCCCGCACCATCCAAACCCTACGAAGAATACTCGTCACCGAACGCGGCTGGGATCGACGCAACATACGCACCAAACCCTTCTGGACGCCCGGCCGCACCGGCATGGAATAGCCGTCGTCCCAACGGCATTCTCTGCAACGAGCTCTCCATGACACCCACCCTCCGCAGGGACAACGGGGAGTTAGCCGCGCAGGTAGGTCAGCACGGCGAGGACCCGGCGGTGCTGTTCGTCGTCGGGCGGCAGCATGAGCTTGGAGAAGATGTTGCGGACGTGCTTTTCCACCGCGCCGTCGCTGACCACCAGGGTGCGGGCGATGTTCGTGTTGGAGCGGCCCTCTGCCATCAGCGCGAGCACCTCCTGCTCGCGCGGGGTCAACTCCCGCAGCGGGTCGTCGCGGCGGCGGCGGACCAGTAGTTGGGCGACCACCTCCGGGTCGAGCACCGTGCCGCCGGAGGCCACTCGGTCCAGCGCGTCGAGGAACTCGGTGATCGCCGAGACCCGGTCCTTGAGTAGATAGCCGATCGCGCCGGCCCCGTCTGCGAGCAGGTCGTCGGCATAGGAGACCTCGACATATTGGGACAGCACGAGCACCGGCGAACGGGGCACCCGCCGGCGCGCCTCGACTGCGGCCCGCAGGCCCTCGTCGGTGTTCGACGGCGGCATCCGGACGTCCACGACCGAAACGTCCGGCCGATGCTGCTCGATGGCCGCCACCAGCGACGGCCCGTCACCCACCGCGGCCACCACGTCGTGGCCGTTCTCGGTAAGCAGCCGGATGAGGCCCTCCCGGAGCAGGACCGAGTCGTCGGCGACGACAACGGTCAGCACGGCAGGTCCACCCCGACCTCGGTCGGCCCGCCCGCCGGGCTGACCACGGTCAGCGTGCCACCGGTGGCGCGGACCCGGTCGGTCAGCCCGGACAGCCCGTGACCCTTCGCCGCGTGGGCTCCGCCGACCCCGTCGTCGATGATCTGGAGTCCCAGCCGGCCCGGCCCGTTCGCGACAGTGACCCGGCAGTTCGCCGCTCCGCTGTGCTTGGCCACGTTGGTCAGCGCCTCGGCGACCGCGAAATACGCGGTGTTCTCCACTGTCGGGTTGAGCCGGCCGGTTGGCGTCCCGAGCTGCGGGTCGACGGCGAGCTCGACCGGGACGGTGCACCGGCTCGCCAGCGCGGCCAGCGCGCTGGGCAGGCCACGGTCGGTGAGCACCGGTGGCGCGATGCCGCGGGCGAGCCCCCGTAGCTCGTCCAGGGTCTCCCGGGTCTGGCTGATCGCCTCGTCCAGCGTGTCTCGCAGCGCAGCCGGGTCACTGTCCAGCTGCTGCCGGGCGCGGCCCAGATCCATCGCGAGGCGGACCAGCCGCTGCTGGGGCCCGTCGTGGATGTCGCGTTCGAGCCGGCGCAGGGCGGTTGACTCGGCCGTCACCGCGGCGACGGTCTGCGCCCGGGCGGTATCCCGTTCCTGTTCAAGGCCGCTGATCCGGCGGCGCAGCGCGGACGCGTCCCACAGCAGCGCCTGTCCGAGCCCGGCCTGGGCGGCGACGCACACCCG
>JAVRPF010000194.1:0-3495 GCA_032162385.1 Mycobacterium sp. | reverse complement strand
ACGTCGGGAAGCACACCCTGCTCCGCGAGCAGAGTGCCGCCGCGCGCCGCTTCGGCTCGCCCCTTGTCGGTGAGATCGACATCCACCCAACCGGTGAACAGATTCAGCGCATTCCATTCGCTCTCGCCGTGACGGAGCAGAATCAGCGTGGCGGCTCCCATGACCGAAATCCTCTCATGCGATTCGGCTAGTCGTCTTGGTCGTCGATCAGATGCTCGAACGCGCGGAGGTTCTGCAGGGACTCACCGCGCGAGACCCGCCACTCCCATTCCTTCTGGATCGAGGTCCGAAAACCCAACTCCAGCAACGTGTTGAAGTCCTGATCGACGGCCTCGAGCACCTGACCGAGCACGCGGTCGATCTCGTCGGACGTCACCGCGTGCAGGGCCATCCGACCGACGAGGTAGATGTCCCCCACGTTGTCCAGGGTGTAGGCGACGCCGTAGAGCCTGCGGTTGCGCTTGAGCAGGAATTTGTAGACGCCCTCGAAGTTCTCGTCGGGCTTGCGGCAGACGAACGCCTCGACGCGCACCGAGTGCTCGCCGATGGACAGGATCGTGTTGGTCTTCAGCCGCCGCTCCCCCGGCAGCTCGACGATCAGCCCGGGCATGCCGCCCCGCGCGCCGTCGTGGTGGCTGTAGACCAGGTCGTTTTCCTTGAGGGTGTTTTCGATGACGTCACGGATGCTCATGGCTTGGGCGCTACTCAAGCCCGGACACCCCGCCGGATGGAGAACCGTCGACCGTTGCGCCGCGCCGCGAGGTCGCGGCCCTGGTGGCGGGCCCGGTAATCGGTGATGGCCCGGCCGTAGGAGGCCAGCAGTGCATCCACGGTGCGTGCCCAGGAGAATGTCGCGGCGTGTTCGACCGCGGCGGAGTGCATGGTCTCGGGCCCGCGGCGGAACATCCCGTCGATGGCGGCGGCCCAGTCGTCGATGTCGTGGCCGGGCACCAGCACGCCGCTGACCCCGTCGCGCACCGCAACGGGCAACCCGCCCACCGCGGCGGCGACCACCGGGGTGCCGCACGCCTGCGCCTCGACGGCGACGAGTCCGAACGACTCCGAATAGCTCGGCACCGCGACCAGGTCGGCGGCCCGGTACACGTTGACCAGTTGCTCGCGGGACTGCGGCGGCAGGAATGTGACCCGGTCGGCGATGCCCAGTTCGTTGGCGAGACGGACCAGACCGTCGGGGCTGGTCAGCCCACTGCCGGAGGGGCCGCCTGCGATGACGATGCGCACGTCGGGCAGCTTGGCCGCCGCGCGCAGCAGTACGTCGGGTGCCTTGAGCGGCTGAATACGGCCGACGAACGCCACCATCCGCTCGTCGGCGGCGAGCCCCAGCGCAGCTCTTGCGGCCCGCTTGTCGCCGGGAGTGAACATGGTCAGGTCGACGCCGGGGTGGACGACATCGATGCGGTCCGGATCGGCTTGGTGCAGCGAAACTAGTTGCTGCGCTTCATCTTCGGTGTTCACGATCAGCCGGTCGGCCTCATCGACCACCTGCTGTTCGCCAACCGCCCGCAGCGGCGGTTCAGGAGAGTCCCCCGTGGCCAGCGCGGCGTTCTTGACCGCGGCGAGCGTGTGGGCGGTGTGCACCAGCGGGACGGCCCACCGGTCCCTGGCGAGCCAGCCGACCTGCCCCGAGAGCCAGTAGTGCGAGTGCACGACGTCGTAGTAACCGGGCTCGTTGGCGGCTTCGGCGCGTAGCACGCCTGCTGTGAACGCGCACAACTGAGTCGGCAGGTCGTACTTGTCGAGTCCCTCGAATGGACCCGCGACCACGTTGCGCACCAGCACTCCTGGCGCCACCCGCACGACCGGCTGGTCCGCAGACGACGTCGCGCGGGTGAAGATCTCCACCTCGACGCCACGACGGGCCAACTCCAGCGCGCTCTGCAGCACGTAGACGTTCATACCGCCGGCGTCGCCGGTACCCGGCTGGGCCAACGGCGAGGTATGGACCGACAAGACGGCTACGCGCACACCCCATACTTACAGAGGCACTTACACCGGCGCGGATCAGCCCTCGTCAGGCGGTCGATTCTCAGGCCAGCTCCAGGCGGCGGCTCTGGGCCCTCCGCATCGCGCCGACCGGGTCGGCGTACAGGCCGCCCAGCGACACCACGCCCGCCCCCGCCTCCTGGACGCGGTTGCCGAAGGCCGTCACCCTGACGTCGCGAGGCGCGAGCACCGACCGCTTCGCAAACGCGGCCTCCACCAGCGCCATGCCCTCCGGGTACTCGGTGAATGCCTGCCCGCCGACGACGAGGTCATCGGGGTTGAGCATGTCGCGCAGCAGCGCGACGGCCTCGCCAAGCACCCTGGCCCGCTCGGCCAGCAGCTCGGCGGCCTGCTCGTTGCCCTGACGCGCCGCACGCAACACCGCCGCGACCGTCGAGGCAGGTCCCTCGGCCGGCACGATTCGCAGCTTGCGCGCCGCCGTCAGGACCGCCTCGTCGCTGACCGTCGATTCCAGCAGCCCACTGCCACCCAGCACGTCCGACTGCGCGGGCAGCGCCGCGATGGTGCCGGGGCCACTGGTGGGCGAGTGCACCTGGCCGCCGATCGACAGGGCGTACCCGACGGTTTCGCGGGCGTAGACGTACAGGCTGGTACCCGACTGGGCGCTGAGCCTGCGCACACCGAGCAGCAACTCGGCGCCCGCCATGGCGTCCACGTGCGACGCCAAAGAGACTGGCAGCCCCAGTGTTTCGGCCAGCACTGCTCCGACAGGGGCACCCGACCAGCCCAGCCGGGCGTGATCGAGCTGCCCGGTGACGCTGTCGACGACACCTCCCGCCGCGACGCCGACCCACAGCGGGCGGCGGCGGTGCCACCGGCTCAGGTAGCGCCGCGCGCTGCCGGCCAACGACGCCAGGGCGGCGTTCTGCGTGCCCCGCGGGGTCGGCGTCTCGACCACGTCGAGGGTGCGGCCGAAAAGGTCGGTGGCCACGATGCTGGTGGTGCGGGCGCCGATGTGGATGCCCAGGGTCAGGAAGGGTTCGTGGTTCACCTCGACCGGCACCCGGGGTCGTCCGATCGCGCCGGAGACGGCCAGATCGGCGCGCTCGCGCAGCACACCGGCGTCGAGCAGGGCGGTGACCTGGCGGTTGACCGTCGCGATGCTCAGGCCGGTGACCTGGGCGATGACGTCGCGGGCGATCGGCCCGCGCAGCCGGGCTGCGCCGAAGACCGATGCGGCGGCGACCT
The DNA here is from genome assembly GCA_032162385.1 of Mycobacterium sp. Classification (GTDB taxonomy): domain Bacteria; phylum Actinomycetota; class Actinomycetes; order Mycobacteriales; family Mycobacteriaceae; genus Mycobacterium. Next base: position 282 of record JAVRPF010000194.1, on the reverse strand, counting down.
CGGCGACGCGCAGCGAGGGGGCCACGATGTGATGGCGGGCCAGCAGTGCGCGCTTGGCGTGCGCGGTCGGCGTCTGACGAACGGTGGCGGTGGGGCTAGCAGTCAGAATGGTTGCGGTGGCGGTCGTTGCGCGCACGGGATGTCCTTTGGGAGAAGTCGGCTGGTGGGGTCCGGGCCACACCTGCGACTCATCAGGACGAAGAACGTCTGCGGTTCAGTCAGGCGCGGCGAGAAGCGCGACAACAACAACACGCGCGCCGAACGGCGCTGCGGGAAGTCTGA
>JAVRPF010000193.1:0-9522 GCA_032162385.1 Mycobacterium sp. | reverse complement strand
CGGGCGGGCCATGTACGGCACGTAGACCAAACCGATGATCAGGATGGGGATCGACAGCGAGTCGCCGGCGACGACGAGTGCACCGATCTTGAGCCCGCCCAGCGCGAGGGCGGTGCCCAATGCGATGCCGAGCAGCAGCACCGGGAAGGCCCACACCACGTCCATCGCCCGCGACAGCACCGCGTCGATCCAGCCTCGGTAGTAGCCGCACAGCAGGCCGACCAGCACCGCGAACACAGTGGTGACGATAGCTGCGGTCACCCCGATGTAGATCGAAGTGCGTCCGCCGTAGAGCAACCGCACCATCACGTCGCGGCCGTTCTGGTCGGCGCCGAGCAGATAGCGGCCGTGCAAGCCCGGCCCCAGCGGGGCGCCGTCGGGGGAAACGACATACGTCTCCTGCCCATCGATCAGGATCTTGTCGGTGATGTGGTTCTCGTTCGGTCCGGTGTGGGCGACGTGCTCGGCCCACAGCGGCGCCGCCAGGCAGCCGATAACGATCAGCAGGAAAAGCACGCCGAACGCGAGCCCAACCCGGTTGCGGCGCAGTCGAAGCCAGGCCAGATACCAGGGGTTGCGGCCCTGGATCGCGGCAGCAGGCACGCCGGTGGGTAGTGGCGGTTCGCCTAATGCCCCCACCTGTCGTATGGGTGCGGCCATCTCTACTTCAGGGCGAACGACGAGTAGTCCTGGTTGAACAGCAGGTGGTGATAGGACTTGTCGAAGTCCATCCGCTCGGACAGGAACGTGGTGAACTCCTCGTTGCCGTACGGCGCCCAGACCGCTTGTTCCATGTAGGCCTTGTCAAGCGCTGCGTACTGCTCCTCGACGCCGCCGTCGCCGATCAGTTGCTGTACCAATTCGTTCTGTTTGGCGTCATTGGCGGGGATGGCGACCTTCGAGTAGTTGTTGCCGTTGGTCGGCAGGATGCTGGCGCCGTTGAGCAGCGGGCGGAAGAAGTCGTCCGGATGCGGGAAGTCCTGGAACCAGTCACTGAAGCCGGTGTCCAGATCCGGTGTCGACTGGTTGCCGATCGTCGTGAAGTAGACGTCGCCGGCGATGACCTTCAGCGTCGCGTTGAAGCCCAACTGGGTGAGCACGTCATGGTAGTACTCGCCGATTCGCTTGCGGTCCGGCTCATCGTCCGTCCATACGGTGATGTCCTTATCGGTCGGATTCGCTTCGGCAATCAGCGCTTTAGCCTTCGTCATGTCCGGCCCGGGGTAGAGCTTGTACTCCTCATAGCCGGGCATGCCGGGTGGCAGGATTTGCTGCGTCGGGTGCAGGCGGCCGCCGAACACGCGGTTCAACGCCTCGGGGTCGATCGCGTAGTTGACCGCCTGCCGGACCTTGATGTCGTTGAAGGGAGCGGCCTGGGTGTTCATCCAGAAGTAATAGGTGTTGATCGAGTCCTCCATGCGGAAGCGACTGGCGAACTTGGATTTCACCTCCGCCAACCTGTCTGCATCCGGTGGGTCGGTCATGAAGTCGATGGTGTTCTGCTCGACGCCGGTGACCTGCGCTGAGTTGCTCTTGTTCTGGGTGACGGTGATCTTGTCGACCTGGGCGTCGGCCACCTCGCTGGCGCCTGCGTCCTTGACCGTTTGGAAGTTCGGATTGCGCTCCATCGTCAACGTCTGCGGCGCTTCGACTTTGGTGATCATGAAGGGCCCGCTCGACGCCGGCGGGTTGTTGGTGGCGTCCTTGTCCAGCGGCGTAGTGGGGGGAACCGGCGCAGCGAAGGCGAGCGCAAGCAGACCTTCGAAGGTGCCGTTGGCCTCGGTCAGCGTGATGGTGATGTCACCTGTGTTGTCGTCGGTGACGATACCGGCGATCTTGTCGGCCTTGCCGTCGGCGTAGTCGCTCGCGCCGACGATGGGCTCGTAGAACACCGAACCGCCGGAATCGGCCTTGAACAGCCGCTGGATGGCGTAGGCGAAGTCGGAAGCCTTGATCGGCGTGCCGTCGGAGTACTTCATGTTCGGACGCAGCGTCAATTTGTAGGTCTTGCCGTCCGGGGAGATCTGCGGCATGTCCTTGGCCAGGCCGGGAACCACCTCGGTGCCCGCTTCGCCCTTCGCGTGCTTGTAGGTGAGCAGCGGGGTGTAGGTGTTGTACATCACCTCCCAGCCGTCGAGGGTGTAGGAGAGCTGTGGGTCGACGTAGTCGGGGAACGAGGTCATGGAGACGTTGATCTCGCCGCCGCCACTGCCACCACCGCTGCCGCTACTACCGGAGTCGCCGCCGCACGCGGCCACTCCAAACGCGGTCAGTGCGGTGACACCGACGATGGTCAGCGCCTTGCGCAACATGCTCATCTGGCTCCCTTGATCTCTGTCCGACCGATGTCCATAACCTGTACGCCACCTGTCGGGTCCGCATTGCATCTTTTCCGAAATACAGCGGTTGGCAAGTCGGAGTCTCAGGAACGGGCGCGTCGGCGCACCCCGTGGCCTGCGAATTCCCAGGACGCGGTTGTCCTGCCGCGGACCGGTTTTCGCAGGTGCACGGTTGCTGCGAGGGCCGGTTGGGTTGTCATCGCCCCGGTGCCAACCGGAATTCTTACTGCTTCAGGCTCAATACGCCGGAAAATTGGCACATGCGCAGATGATCGGACGAGGTAGCGGGCCGCGAGGCCGTGCCGGCGCCGAAAAAATATTCAGAAAGGTGTGCGTGTCGGGGTCGTTCGCTGCTCCTAGCCGGTGAACGCAGCCCATCGGGGGCGGCGAACACCTCCAAGGAGCTCGACATGACCACCACCAAGCAGACGTCCCGCCGTTTCGCCGACCTGCACCGCGTCGTCCACATCCACTTCGACACCGACGACGACCAGCGACCCGATCGAGTGACCAGCGGCTAGCGACCCAGCAGCTCGTCGACCTTCGCGCTACCGGTGTGGCCGGGCTTCACGCCTTCGACGAGGGCGGCCATCGAGGTGGAGTTGTTCAGCCGCAGCGGAAGGATGCGTTGGTAGTCGGCCGAGTCGTACCATCGGGCGGCCGAATCGCCGTTGGGGAAGCGGATGACCACCAACGAGCCGTCCCACTGACCCTCGCGAGCGTCGAGTTCGCCGCCGTGGACCAGGAATTCACCCCCGAAGGGGTTGAGAGTGTCGTCGATCTCGCGCATGTAGCGGATGATGTCGTCGCCGAATGCGACGTCGCGCAGGTAGGCCACGGCATAGGCGGGAATCGGTTCGGGCATGACTCGAATCCTCGTCCACGGTGTGGGGCGCGTCGATTACCTGGCAGGTAGTGGAAACGATGATGCCCGGTAAGTAAGCCGTCGGCTGCCCAGCGCGGGATGGACGTGTGTCACCCGTTGCTGGAACCGCGGCGGGGCGGCACGAGGCGCCGGGGTCACCCCTCTTCCAGCAAATACTGTCGACTGCGAAGAATTCCGCCGCGACTGCCGGTTTTTCTGTACGGTGGGCCTAGTCGCAGTTAAGATACGCAGCGCCTGCCGTCGGCCGAACGAGCCTAGTCGGGGGATACGAGTTAGGACTTGGAACATGAATTCACGTCGTTTGGGTCGCCGCGTCGCGGTCGTTGCCGGCGGGGCCGCGATCATTGCGATGGGCGGGCTTACCGCAGCGTGCGGTGGTGGGGGTCAGCAAGGCCCGTCGAGCACGACCACCACCACGACCACCACCACGGCGCCCACGAGCACTGCGCCAAGCAGCCCGCCCGTGTCGCCGACCGAGAAGAGCATCAACCCCACGGGTGGCAACCTGTTCACGCCGCCGGTCTACGCTCCCCCGGCACCGACGCAGCCTCCTGGCGTTCACCGCAACAACTAGAAGCAAAGCGGTCGTGGACGTCTCCGTCAGGGGCGTCCCGCGTCCGTTCACCAATTGGCTGTTGCCAATCTCAGATTGAGGACTGTATCCATGAACTCACATAGTTTCGGTCGTCGCCTCGGGGTGATTGCCGGCGGGGCCGCGATCATTGCGATGGGCGCGCTCACCGCGGCGTGCGGCGGCGGTGGCGGTGGCGGTGAAAGCCCGTCGAGCACGACGACGACAACCGCCACCACGACCAGCTCGGCGCCCGCCAGCAGCGCGCCGGCATCGCCGACCGAGAAGAGCATCAACCCCACGGGTGGCAACCTCTTCACGCCGCCGGTGACGGCGTCGCCCGCGCCGAACGTTCCACCAGGACAACACCCCGGAATCGGCGGCGTCAGCTAGACCTGTGTGACCGTGGGCGCCCCGGGAGGGGCGCCCACGGCGCGCGGCCTGGTGGACATACGAAATGAGTGCGCGTTACTGGCCGGTGGCCGTGGTCTCGGCTCTTCTGATGCTGTCCGCATCAGACCTGCCCCGCCCGTCGACTCCCGATGGCCCGGCGGACATCACCGGTCCCTATGCGTCGTTGCTGGCCAGTTCCAGTGATCTCGGGCCGTCACGCGCTGGTGATGCCCAGCTGACCGTCACCTTGCCCGGGCCGACCCGGCCTGTTCGGCTTCTCGAATGGTCTGATGCGCACGGTCTTTCGGTGCGCTGGCGACCGGGCGAGACGTGGGCGATCGTCGAGGGTGCCGCCGAGGAGGTGGCCCGGGCATTCGACGTGCCGATACGTGACTACCGGGGCCGCAAGGGGCAGGTGTTTTATGCATCGCCCCAGCAACCAGACGTACCAGCGCCGCTGCGCGACGGCGTTAATTCGCTGGGCCGCATCCTCGGATACACGCCGCACCACGTGGCGAGGCCGGGAATGCTTCCCGAGGACGTGCCGAAGCAGGGGCTTACGCCGGATGCATTGTTGACCGCCTACAACGCGACACCGCTCGCCGAGGCCGGCTTCACCGGCAAGGGTGCCACCATCGTGTTCTTCGAGTTCGACGGCTACGACCAAAGTGATCTGGACGCCTTCTCCGAGATGTCGGCGTTGCCGAAGTTCACGCCCGTTCTGATCGGCGGGCAGCCCGGACCGTCGCACGGTGAAACGGTGATGGACCTCGAGGTGGCACACGCCATCGCACCCGATGCGCAAATGGTGGTGGTGAACGCCCGTCCGACCGTCGAGGGGGACGGCGCCTACGAGAAGATCGCCGCAATGTTCGACGACGCCGATCGCCAGTTCCCCGGCGCGGTGTGGACCCTGTCGATCGGATGGGGCTGCGACAAGCTGATCCGCGCGGCCGACCTGGTCCCGGTGCGGGCTGCCATGGCGAACGCGCAGAAGCATGGTACGACGATTTTCGACGCCAGCGGGGACGCGGGTGGTCTGGAATGCAAGGGCGGCGAGGACTGGTCGTCGTCGCCGGGACCGGATGACGTCGGGCTGGACGCGGTCGCGTCGGTGCCGGAGATCATCTCGGTCGGCGGCACCACGTTGTCGACCGATGCGCAGGGGCAGTGGCTGGCGGAGCAGGCGTGGGGCGACGGTCCGCTGCAGCAGGGAACCAGCGGCGGCGTGTCGAACTTGTTCCCCCGCCCCGCGTACCAGAGTTCGGTTTCCGTCGACCGGGATTCGGAACACCGCCTCACGCCCGACGTCTCCGCCGTCGCGGATCCGTTCACCGGGGTGCGGATCGTTTATGACGGACAGCCGAGGATCGGCGCGGGAACGTCACAGTCGGCGCCGATCTGGGCCGCCATGACGGTGTTGATGAACCAGTATCTGCAGGCGAACGGCGGCAAGGCTCTCGGCGACCTGCACCCGCTTCTGTATCGGGTTGCGGCTGGTTCCAACCTGCCCGGCTTCCGTGACGTGAGCCTCGGCTCCAACGCGGTCGACGTTTCCGTTCCCGGCTATGACCTGGTGACCGGGTTCGGCAGTCCGAACGTCGCCAACCTCGCCCGCAACCTTCTGGATCTGCAGAAGGGGTCGGCTCGCTGATGACATCCGCCGACCCACCCGCCGGGCAGGAGGCATTGCGCACCATGGTGTGCCCTGCGTGCGGAACCGACGTCCCCGTCGGCGCGTTCTGCGGCTCCTGCGGCGCGAATCTCTTCGCGGAGCGTGGGGACGGACGCGGCCGGCTGCGCATCGGTTCGTTCGCGGCAGCCGCGAACGAACACGTGTTGCGCCTATCGGTGGCCAGTTCGCTCTTCCCGCAGCTGCCGCAACGCTCGCGGACGCCGTTCCGCTTCGGATTGGTCGCACTCGTCGTCGCCTTGTCCGCGTTTGCCGCGCTCCGGTGGCAGGCGCCGCTGATCGCGACCGCAGCTCTCGGGTTGCCGCTGCTGTTCGTCGTCTACCTACGCGAGACGGATGCCCACCGTGACCTGCCGGCCCGCACGCTGGCGTTGACTGCGGCCCTGGGCATCGCACTCGGTGCCGGGTGGGCGTCGATCATCGGCGTGATCGTTTCCCATTCCTACGATGTCGCAATGGATTCCGGTGAGGACCTGGGTCACGCACTGCTGGAAGGGCTGACCATCCCGGTCAGTGGTGTGCTTCTCATGCTCGTCCCGGCGGCACTGGTTCGGGCGCTGCGGCCGCGCACCCGGGAGTCGCTGGACGGGTTCGTGATCGGGTCGCTGGGGGCGACCGGCTTCACCGTCGCTGCGACCCTGGCCCGCCTGGCTCCACAACTGGCGACCGGCCCGACGGCACAGGACAGAACGGTCGGTGCGCTTCTCGTCGAGGCGGGCATCCAGGGTGTTGCGGTGCCCGCCATGGCACTCGCGGCCGGTGGTCTGGTCGGTATGGCGTTGTGGTCCAGCAGAACACGTGTGCTTCTCGCGAGTGTTCTGGCGGTGGTCGTTCTGTACGCCGGATTGGGGTTGACGGAAGCGGCTCCGATTCCGGACGCCCTGCATGTGGGTTTGCACCTGGTGTTCGCGGCTTTTGCGTTGCTCGCGTTGAGGATTGGGCTACAGGCCGCGTTGCTGCGCGAGGAACACGACACCACCAGCCCGAGCGAGCAGGTGCTGTGTCCGCATTGCGACCACGTGGTTCCCGACATGGCGTTCTGCCCGAACTGCGGGGTCGCCGCCAGGTCGGCATCGCGAACGTCGCGGACCGCTCGGCGCCTCGAACGTCCGCGCCGTCAATCGGGCGACGCGGGGGAGTCCACTGCGCGGGCCGCATACGCGGTGCCGCCAGGGCCTTATGCGGCGGCGCCCATGCGCCAGACCACGCCCCGCCGGGTCTTGCTGACTTTGGGCGGCGTGCTGGGCGCGACGGCCGTGGCTGCGGTCGTGGTGTCGATCGTGATCACACCGACCCCTCCGCGCTACGTGTGTCCGCCCGATTGCGGGCGACCACCCCTTGGCTCACCGATCGCCACGAACCCGCGATTCACCTCGGCCGACGGCAACTTCTCCTTCTCGTATCCCGGTGCGGGCACGGCGTACGAAGCGACGGTGGACGAGGACGGAGTGGTACTGGACTTCGTCGCCGGTGACACCGGCACCCTCGTCCTGTTCGGGCAGCCCGCCCACAATCGCACACCGCAACAGATCACCGACCAGCTGATCGAGGAGAACTACCCCGACGCCACGGTCGACTACGAGATCCCCAACGCGTCAGTCGGATACCAGCCGGGATATGGCGTCGTCGCCGACGAATACCCCCAGGACTCCACGGGCACGTACACCCGGCTCCGCCTGCTGGTCATGGTCGCGGTCAAGAACGACCTGGCCCTGATCGCCGCGGCCGTCGGCCCGTACCACGAGTTCAGCCCGGATTTCGGCACGGGGCACCCCTCGGGGGCGAACCTGCAACTGGCGATGGACATGGCCAAGTACGTGAACAGCTTCGCGTGGCGGGGCGATCCCCCCCGTTGATTCCGTCACGGGCATAGACCGCGGCCGTCGCGTGTTAATAAGCTTGCATAAGTAATTACCGCGCGGAAGAGTGCGGTCGGGTCGGGAACCTGAAACCGAGGCAACACGGACGAAGCGATTGACCAGACTCGTCGCCGGTGTCGCCGTCGCGGGCAGCCTGGCTGCGGGTGCGACGGGCATGGGAGCGGGAATCGCGAGTGCAGATCCGCCACCTTGGGCGCCTGGAAACGGGCACGACGGCGGATACGGGCGCGACAACGACGGTAACTGGAACAACAACAACGGTAATTGGAACAACAACAACGGTAACTGGAACAACAACTGGAACAACAACAACGGAAACTGGAACCACAACAACGGTAACTGGAACAACAACTGGAACAACAACAACGGTCCCTGGAACGACAACTGGAACAACAACAACGGTCCCTGGAACGACAACGGTCAGTGGGGCAATCGTCCGCCGCCGCCGTTCTGGGCTCCCACGGCGCAGGTGTTCTGGGACCCGACGCGTCAGGCATGGGGTTTCTTCTGGGGCCCGCTGTGGTTCCCGACGTAGGCGGCGTCATCGACGTCTGACGCCGTACCGGCTCCGATTGCTTGCAACTAACGGGGCAACATATAGTCTTCGCCATGGCTAGCGACGGCTATTTATTGCATCCCACGTTTATTGAATCGGCGCCATTCGGTAATTCCGTAACGGCCAGGTTGCTCAATAAGCGCATCGACGAAACTTTGGTCGATGATCCAATGAATGACCCGAGTATTAGCGTTGTCGTGCGTGCCTACAACGAGGCCGCCAAATTGGAGAAACTGCTCGAGGACGTTCAGCGCCAGTTATACAAGAGCGAACTCGAAGTGGTCGTCGTCGACAATGCGTCAAGCGATCGAACGACTGAAGTCGTAGAGCGTTTTGGCGCGAGACTGGTGACGCTGCCGAAGGGTGAGTTCACCTATCCGAAGTCGATGAACTTAGCCATGGAGTCTGCTAGCAACGACGTGGTGTTCCTGACGGTCGCCCACGCACGGTTGTCGAACGTCCACAACCTCCATGCCGGTGCCCGGCACTTCGCCAAGGATTCGCGGGTAGCAGGCGTGTTCGGCAAGGTGCTGCCGAATGAAGGTGCCTCCTACATCGAACGATGGGTCGCGACGATTGACAACAACTTGGGACTTGCCAGGCCGGCCCAGCGGATAAGCAAAGCCGGTATGGGCGCTCTGGCCGGGACCGGCGCGATGATCGCCAAGTCGGCGTGGCAGGAACTCGGCCGCTTCGATCAACGGTACGAAACGGGCGGCGAGGACACGGCGTTGGCGAAATTGATGCTGAAGAATGGCTTTGGAATCGTGCTCGAACCTGCCTTGACGGTGCATCATTCCCATGGCTTGGGTTTCCGGGATTCCGTCAAGCAGGAGTTGCATCAATTTCAGACGGTGAGAGCGCCCAAGCAATTCGATAGGCAAGAGTTGTTGGAACGTCGCCCAGATTTGCGAGCCAACGGCTGATCGAGCCGGGGGGCCCGCTACTATGTTTCCATGCGGGGAATCATCCTGGCCGGCGGCTCGGGCACTCGTCTGTACCCGATCACGATGGGCGTGTGTAAGCAGCTGCTGCCCGTATACGACAAGCCGCTAGTCTACTACTCCCTTTCCACATTGATCATGGCGGGGATTCGCGACATTCAGGTGATCACCACCGCCGGTGACGTGGCGGCCTTCCACCGCCTGCTCGGTGATGGATCGATGTTCGGCACCAACATCACCTACGCGATCCAGGATCGCCC
>JAVRPF010000192.1:0-11769 GCA_032162385.1 Mycobacterium sp. | reverse complement strand
CAGGCTTGGGCGAGGGTCGCCGCCTTCCGGTATGCGGTCACCCCACACCCGTTCAAGATCCGTCGTCACCGGGCCAGGCTGGAAGCACGAAACCCACACCAGATGGCGCAGCCTCGACGGCAATACTGCAGAACAGCGTCTCCAGTGCTGCTTTGGCGGCCAGGTAGTAGCCCATGCCCATCACGGGGAGTCCAGCCACAAAGCACGACGAGACCAGGACCAGGTGACCGTGGCCCTGACGGCGCATGATGGGCAGAGTTTCCTGTACGAGGGCCATGGTGCCCCACACGTTCGTCTCGAAGCTGGTCTTCGCGACGTCGAGTGACACCTGCTCGACGCCACCGATCACGCCATAGCCGGCGTTGTTGATGACAGCATCGAGGCGTCCTTCGGCATCGACGATTCCCGCGAGTAGCGGCCTCATGGCGGATCGTTCCAGCAGGTCCAGCGTACGAACTTCGATGCGGCCTGGCTCGGCGTCTCGGGTGAGATCGTCGGCCGTGGCAAGGTCGCGCATCGTCGCATACACCGTGTGCCCACTGGCCGCCAGACGCCGTGCCGTCGCATAGCCGATGCCTTGAGGGGACGAAGTCCCGGTGATCAGTACCACTCGAGGCCGCATGATCTCGAATCTCCTTACATCGCAGAGACCTTCACCTGGCTTGCCCACGGCCGATGCCGTCGACCCGGGACTGGCTCAGTATGAAGAAAGCGAAGACCGATTGTGCGAATGGACACGGGGTTCATGTCAGCAGCCGCTCAGCGGCCCGTCGCAACACGGCGACCCGATCACGCGGCCCATGGTCTGCGGCGATGAAGTGGTTGCCGATCAACAGCGAAAATGCCAGCAGGGCAATTGCTTCCACGTCGTCGTCGTCGGTGTGCAGTTCTGCGATGAGCGTGCGGAGGTAGTCCATTCTCCGGTTGTCGACGCGGCGCAGTCGCTGGGCGACGCCGGCATCTCGGCGTGCCCAGTCCCGGACGGCGAGGTCGACCGGTAGCAGTTCGTTGGAGAACGTCAGCATGCCTGCCTTGGTGACCTTGGTGCGCGCATCGCCGCCTTCCCGCTCAACGGTGTCGAGCACCTCGTCGGTGCTCCTGAGCTCCCACGTGTCGAGGACGGCATCGAGCAGTGCCTGTCTGCCGTCGAACTGGTGGTAGAAACCGCCCCGCGTGACGCCCAACGTCTGGGCCAGCACGTCGACCCGCACGGCGTCCGGTCCCCCTTCGGCGAGCGCCGAAATCCCGGCGTCGATCCACGCATCGCGGCTGGTTCGCGTCGGTGCCGGCATGGAGTCCCCCGAGGTTGAGATCGTGCATTGACAATACGATCACATGATACATACAGTAATGTATGCTTCAGGCGGCGAAACTACCCAACATTGAACACACCCGTATGCCGTGGCGAATCCACGCCATTGCGAACGACTTTCGCGTTGAGGACGTCTGGGCATTGCCGACGCCCGGTGGCCCCGACGACTTCCCGCGGTTGGTCGCGTTGATGGAGTCCTTCGACCCGGCGCAGTCTTCACCCGTCGTCGGCGCGCTGTTCGCGATCCGGTGGCGGCTGGGCGGCTTGCTCGGCCTTGACCGCGGCGAAACGGGGTTGGGCGCCCGTGTCCCGTCGCTACGCGACCACCTCCCCGCCGACCTGGTTGACGTTGGCGTTGCCGTGCCCGCTGATTCGCCGTTCCGCCCCGTGTATCTGACTGATCGCGAGGCGGCCCTCGAGATTGCGAACGAGACGATGCACGGGGTGCTGCATCTGGGCTGGGTGCCCGACGGTGACGGTGGCTACCGCGGTCAGATGGCGGTACTCGTCAAGCCGAACGGATGGTTCGGGCGTGCGTACATGGCCGCGATCGCCCCATTCCGCTGCGCGCTGGTCTACCCGTTGATGCTGCGGACCATCGGGCGCCAGTGGCGGACCGCTGCCCGACAGGTGACGGTGCCCGACGACGTGCGGGAACTCAGCACTCTGCCTCGGGTGGACTACGCCGACACGTTCCTCGTCGAGACCAGCGCCCATCCGGAGTGGACGGCCGAGCGATGGGCCAAGGCGGTGCTCGAGGAGGCTCCGCCGTCGACACGAGCCCAGCTGCTGTCCGGATGGTTGGCGCTTGGCCTGAGGGCTGCGGAGTCAAGCTCGTCGATCCTGGGATGGGCGGTGCGCAGCGGCGCTCCGGACGCCTTGCTGCTCGGTAGGGATTCGCGGATCGGGATGCCCGGCGAGTTGCTGTTCACGCTCCGTCCGGAAGGGCTGTTGTTCGCGACCTTCGTTCACCACCGCACTCCCGCGACTCGAGCGGTGTGGGCAGCGGTCGAACGCATGCACGTCCGTACGGTGCTTGAGCTCCTGGAGCGTGCGGCGGCGGACGTTACGGAGTCGGCGGGAGCGGGCTAGCCGGAGGGGGCGGCAGCTCCGGGAGTGCAGGTGCAGGTGCAGGAGGCGCGGGCGCGGGGTCAGCCGGTGAGATCGGCACGTTCGGGCCAGGAGCCTGATCCGGATACGGCGTGCCCATGCCGCGCTGCGCGATTCCCAACAGCAGCGCCTCCTTACCGCTGATCTCCTGGTTCTGCACGGCCTGCCACAGATCCTTCAGGTAGCTCACGTTCGGCGAGTCGCTGTCTTGGGGCTCCATCGTCGAGCCCGGCGGCAGGGCATCGGGGCTGGCGAGGTGCGGAACGCCCTCGGGAGACGTGAGGGCCGGTCCGTCGCCCGCCGCTTGCACGTTGGTGGACTCGACCGGCGGTGGTGGTGGTGGCGGTGCGGGCGGCAGTGGGTCGGCCCACGCCGTTGCCGAAGCGATGAGGACGACGGCTGCGCCCGACGCGCAGCAGGTGACCGCGGACAGAACCGTCCGGATGGTGTTAATCATCGCGGTGCCTCTCGGTGTTACGCCAGGGACTCATGGTACCTCTGGGTTCAATCCGCTTTCATTGGAATTTCGTTACAAAACCGGGACGGGAACACGTTCTACTTGGGACTTTGGAAAACCCGCTCCGACAGGTGCCATCTGTGGTGTAGCAATGCCATATCCAGCTAGACCACCTCGTCACGAGGAGTGCCCGAAAGTCATGACGAACACCGCCGAAGCCCCGAATCTCCCCCCGAACTTCGACTTCACCGATCCCGACATCTACGCGGAGCGATTGCCCGTCGCTGAGTTGGCCGAGATGCGCAAGGTCGCGCCGATCTGGTGGAACGCACAGCCCGAAGACGTCGGCGGGTTCGGCGACGGCGGCTTCTGGGTGGTCACCAAGCACAAGGACGTCAAGGAGGTGTCGCGGCGCAGCGACGTGTTTTCCAGCGAGGAGAAGACGGCGCTGCCCCGGTACAAGGAAGGCGCGCCGATCGAACAAATCAACGCGAGCAGGGGGGTCGTGCTGCTCAACATGGACGCGCCGCACCACACTCACCTGCGCAAGATCGTGTCGCGGGCGTTCACTCCTCGAGCGGTGGAGCGCTTGCGTGCCGAACTCAAGCAGCGCGCCGAGAACATCGTCAAGGAGGCAGTTGAAAAGGGTTCGGGCGACTTCGTCGAGCAGGTCTCGTGTGAGCTGCCATTGCAGGCGATCGCCGGGCTGATGGGCGTGCCGCAAGAAGATCGCAAGAAGCTGTTCGACTGGTCCAACCAATTGGTCGGTGACCAGGATCCCGAGTTCGCGGCCAACGACGGGCTGACTGCGTCGGCCGAGTTGATGATGTACGGCATGCAGATGGCAGCGGAGCGGGCGGAGAAGCCCGGCGAGGACCTGGTGACCAAGCTGGTGCAGGCCGATGTCGAGGGACACAAGCTCACCGACGACGAGTTCGGTTTCTTCGTCATCATCTTGGCGGTGGCGGGTAACGAGACGACCAGAAACTCGATCACCCAGGGCATGATGGCGTTCACGGAGTTCCCCGATCAGTGGCGGCTGTACAAGGCCAAGCGCCCCGCCACCGCTGCCGATGAGATCGTCCGTTGGGCTTGCCCCATCACCTCGTTTCAGCGGACGGCGCTGGAGGACACCGAACTTGACGGCGTGCCCATCAAGAAGGGTGAGCGAGTGGTCATCTTTTACCGTTCGGCCAACTTCGACGAGGACGTCTTCGACGACCCGTACACGTTCGACATAATGCGTGACCCCAACCCGCACGTCGGCTTCGGTGGCACGGGGGCGCACTACTGCATTGGCGCCAACCTGGCCAGGATGACCATCGATCTGATCTTCAACGCGATCGCCGACGCGATGCCCGATCTCATGCCGCTGGCCAAGCCCGAACGGTTGCGGTCCGGCTGGCTCAACGGCATCAAGCACTGGCAGGTCGATTACACCGGGGCCTCGGCAACCAAGTAGCCGACGGGTAGTCGATGATCGACCGCCAGTAGTCCTCGGGTATCTCCGCGCCGGTGCGCAGCACCATCGCCAGGCCGGTCGCCATCGCAATACCGAGCAGGCCCAACCAGAGCCCGGTGAGGGCGATGACGATCCAGAGAGCGGTGGTCAGCGCCGGCCACGGCGACATGATGGCGAGCACCGGCGCGAAGAAGAACCCCATGCCGACGTACCAGGACGAGCCCGCCCGATCGGACTTCAGCACGAATCGCAACCACCGCGGGATCTCCTGGTCGGCTACCGCCTGCTGACGGGACAGCATCGTCGTCTCCTCGGGCCGGCACGGCATTACCGGGCACCATCCACCTTCGCGCCCGCGGGTAAGCGAAGCAATTACCTTCGAGGTAGTGGATGACTGCACGGGGATGGGCCAGACTGGGCCGGTGACCAGCGTCGGCGTGCAGCACCCCCCGTTCGGTTCGTTGATGAAGCAGTGGCGGCAACGACGCCGGCTCAGCCAACTCGACCTGGCCATCGAGGCCGACGTGTCATCGCGCCACGTCAGCTTCATCGAAACCGGGCGGTCCGCCCCGAGTCGCGCCATGGTGCTGCGGCTCGCCGAGGCGCTGGAAGTGCCGCTGCGCGAACAGAACCAGCTGTTGATGGCCGCGGGCCTTGCTCCCGTGTATGCGGAGCGGTCGCTGGCGGACCCCGACATGGCCGCCGTGCGCGACGGCATCGACCAGGTGCTCAAGGCGTACGAGCCCTATCCGTGCCTGGTTGTGGATCGGGGCTGGAACCTGGTGGCCGCCAACGCCGGCGCCGGACTGATGCTGCAGGGCGTCGCCCCCAATCTGCTCGATCCGCCGAACGCACTGCGTATCTCACTGCACCCCGATGGTCTGGCGCCACGCATCCGCAATCTCGGGCAGTGGCGCCACCACGTCATCTCCCGACTGCGCCGGGAGGTCGTGGTCAGCGGGTCGGACGAGTTGTCGGCGCTGCTGGCCGAGATCGAGGCGTACCCGGGCGGATTCGACGACACCACCGACCTGGGCGGTGTCGTGGTGCCGTTGGAGATCGACGGTCCCGACGGCGGCGTGCTGACGTTCCTGAGCACCGTGACGACGTTCGGCACCGCGCTGGACCTCACCGCCGCCGAGCTCAGCATCGAGGCGTTCCTGCCCGCCGACGAGTCGACCGCCGCGGCGCTGCGCTGAGACCGCGGTCCCCGAGTAGTGCACAGATATGTCGAACTTCGGAAACTGGTAAGACCACTTGACCTCTGACCATCGACCTGCCATGGTGGGCGCATGGCACTGCAACCCGTCAACCGTCGGTCGGTACCCGAAGACGTCTTCGAGCAGATCGTCGCCGAGGTGCTCAGCGGCGACATGGCTCCAGGTGAGGCGCTGCCCAGTGAACGGCGCCTCGCGGAGGTGCTTGGCGTGTCGCGGCCCGCGGTGCGGGAGGCAATCAAGAGGCTCACCGAGACCGGGTTGGTCGAGGTACGCCAGGGCGACGCCACCACGGTGCGCGACTTCCGGCGCCATGCCGGCCTGGACCTGCTACCCCGCCTGCTGATCCGGGCGGGCGAGGTCGACGTATCGGTGGTGCGCAGCATCCTCGAAACGCGGCTGCACAACGGGCCCAAGGTCGCCGAGCTCGCCGCCCGGCGGCGCAGCCCCGACTTGGCCGACCTGCTGGACCTTTCGATCACGCTGCTTGCCGAAGAGGACGACCCCGTCGAGCGCCAGCGGCACGCGCTGACGTTCTGGGATCACGTGGTGGACGGAGCGGATTCGATCGCATTTCGGCTGATGTACAACACGCTGCGGGCCACCTACGAGCCGGCGCTGCCCGCGCTGGCCACGATGATGGCCGACGAGGTGGGCCGCCCGGACGTATATTGCGACATCGCGACGGCGATCCGCGATGGCGATCCGGTGGCGGCCGAAGCGGCGGCGCGCGCTCTGTTGGAACCCGCAACGGTCGCGTTGCTAGGTGCGATCGACACCTTGGGGGGCGCCCAATGAACACCGTCGCGACCACGCCCCGCCGCCCCGAACGACGTGGCTTCGCGCTGACCGATGCGGCCAGGGAGTTCTGGAAACACCCGTCGCCGTGGATGATTGGCGCCACGTTGGCGGTCGCGCTGACGCTACGAATCGTCGTCGGCGACTGGCAGCTCACCGACGGGCTGGTTCCCGTGGCGATGCTCGCGGTGTTTCCGTTCTTCGAATGGATCGTGCACGTGTTGGTTCTGCACTGGCGGCCACGACGGGTCGGGGCCGTCACCATCGATCCCCTGCTGGCCCGCAAGCACCGCGAACATCACGTCGACCCGCGCGTGGTGCCGCTGATCTTCATCCCGTGGCGCGCCCTCCTATGGGTGCTCCCGGTAACGGTCGCCGTTGCGCTGCTGGCCGTTCCGCGGGTCGGACTCGGGCTCACGTATTTGGTGTTCCTGACCGAGCTCGGACTGGGCTACGAATGGTGTCACTACCTGATCCACAGCGACTACAAGCCGAAAACCGGTCTATACCGGGCGATTTGGACGAACCATCGGCAGCATCACTTCAAGAACGAGCACTACTGGTTCACCGTGACGAGTTCCGGCACGGTTGACCGCGTGCTGGGCACCTACCCCGACGCCGCAACCGTGGCCACCTCACCCACGGCGAAGAACCTCCACGCGGCTACGCCTGCACGATGATCGGGTCACCGATGCTGACGGTGTCGTAGTACCAGGCGGCGTTGTCCGGGCTCAGGTTGATGCAGCCGTGGCTGACGTTTGCGTTGCCCTGCGATCCGGTCGACCACGGCGCCCCGTGCACGTAGACGCCCCCCCAGGTGACTCGGACGGCGTCGTAGACGGTGAGCTTGTACCCCTCGGGGTCGCTGAGCGGAATGCCGATGGTGCGCGAGTCCATCACGACCGGGGACTGCTTCTCCAGCGCGGTGAACGAGCCGATGGGGGTGGGGTGCTTGGGCTTGCCCATAGATGCGGGCATCTCGCGCACCACCTGGTCGTCGATGCTCACGGTGAACGTGTGCGCGTCGATGTCGGCCACGCCGACCACTGCGGCGTTCGTCCCGAAGCTGGTCTTGGCGCCGCCTACCGACACCGAGATCGTGGAGTGGGCCGGCCAGAACCCGGTCGGCGTGAACTGCACGGCATCGTCCGCGAGCCAGGTGAAAGTGCCCGGCGGGGTGTTCGGCGAGGAGAAGCCGATGGCCCGCTCCGCGGCCGCCCGGTTCGCGACCGGCCCGGCGAACGTGACGGTGACCGGCATCGCCACCCCGACCAAGTCGCCTGCGGCGGGAGTGATGTTGGAAACGGCCAGCTGCGGTGGCACCGCGGCCACCCCGTTGCCTACCGCGCCGGTGAGCAACAGCGTCGACACTCCCGTCACCGTCAGCATGTACCGCAGCGCTCTACGCAAGTTTCATCCTCCGATTCCCGCCAACCTGCCTACATGCTAGTTCGCTCAGCGCCAGCTACGCGTTAGCCGACGGCCGCGCGCCATGGCCAACAGCAGATATCCGAGCCCGAGGAAACCGAGCGCGAGAATGCTGGTGTTGGCCACCACCGCGGCGATCCCCACGCTGCCGGGATCGAGGAAGTAATAGGGCGTGCGTCGCCCCGCGCGGTTGAGGACGACCAGGGCCAGGCCGGCGTAGGCGGCCGGGTAGACCAGCCACGCAAAGGGCTGCCACCAGCGGACCGCGCCGTCTCCCCTGCCGATCAGGAGCCAGTCGGTGATGGCCAGCAACGGCACGACGATGTGCAGAAGCACGTTTGCCGGGGTGTATCCCTTGCTGCGCTCGGTCAGGAACAGATTCCAGATCACGCCGGCCACCACCACGTAGAGCACGACCGCGCCGCGCAACCCGGTGCGGGCATCGGCGCGCGGCGATACCAGAGTCCACGCGTAGTAGCCCGCGGCCAGCACGTTGGCCTGATAGGTGAAGGTCACCAGCCGCCACACCACGCCGGACCGCGACGACAGTTCGACGACGACGAGCGCCAGCAGCACGGCCAGTACGAGCGTCGCGCGGAGAAAAACGCGAAGGTGTCCGCTTTGAATAGTCAAGCGTCCCAACGGAACGGGCGCCGATCCGCTACGGGACCGGCGGAGGAACGACCTCCGCTGGGGGCGGTGCGAGCACGACCGGCGGGTTGTCGTTCCCTGGCGTCAGCCGGTCCTTGATGCGCGTCCAAATGCCTGGCTTCTTCGTCGGCACGGTCGACTCGATCGGCGGCACGGCGTCCGGCGGCGGTACGAATGCATCTGGTGGCGGCGGCGCCAGCGCCGGGTCCACTTCGGGCAGGTCGGCCGGCGGGGCAGCCGGCTCGGCGATCGGCGCCTCGTCGATGCCCGGCGCCTCGGCCGGGACGTACGCCTCTGGCGGTGCGGCGTCGACGACCGGCGCTTCCGGCAGCGGCAGCACAGGTTCCACGGCCTGCGCCGGAGGAATCGACACCGGCGGTGGCATGGCAGGCGGGATCGCCTGCACGGCCGCGGGGGTCGCCTGCGTGTTCACGGCGGCGGGCACCGGGGCACCCGGTCCGGCGTCGCGGCGCGGCGCGAACTCGAGGCTGACCGCGATGGACACCGAGACAACGAAGGTCAGCACACCGGCGACCAGCATGGTCACCGCGCCGACGTGGCCCAGCGGCCTGCGGCGGTCGTGGGAGCGGCGGTCGTGGGAGCGGCGGTCATTGGAGCGGTGCCGACCGGCCACCCCGCTCTTGTCGTAGCCGTACTCGCGGGCGTACTCGCCGCCGAAATCGACCAGCGGTAGCTCGATGGTCTGTGCCGAGGCCAGCGCCGCACCCCTGGCGAGGGCGAGCTCGGCCTCCGCAGGCGCGAACACGGGCACCGAGAGGGCATCCTCGAGCTGCGGCAGGATCGACTCGAAGCCGCCCGCCGAGCCAACCACCACCAGCGCCTCGGGCTGCCAATCCGCCTTGGTGAACACAGTGCTCAACCAGCTGATCAAACTCTCGTCGGAGTCAATGGAGTGGTTGAACGCGGTCTGGACCGCACCGTCCGAGGTGTTGACGACCAGACTGATCACGGCGTCCGGCTCGATGACGCAGACCGCAGTGGTCCGGTAGCCGATGACGGCTGCCATCCCGCGGGCCAACGCCTCGGTGGCTTCGGGCAGCCGGATCGGCACCACGTTGTCGAATCCCGACTCCGACAGCGACTTCATCAGCGCCGATGCCTCGGCGTCGGCGTCCTCGCTCCACGTCACCCCGATGGAATGCAGACGCCGGCCTCGGTTGGCGGCGAGGGCTTCGGTGCGGAGCACGGCGGCGGTGGCCTGTTGAGACGTCGGCAGGGTGCCTTCATAGACGTCGAATGCGTCGTGATCCATCGTGGCGCCGTCGGCATCCTGACCCTCGACGAGAACCAGGCCGACGGACGTCGGAGTCATCGACAACCCGAGCACCGCGTCCACAAATACCCTTTCGGACCGACGAGGTGGCCCCCAACGTGGCAGCGCGAACACCGGAACGAATCCAAGCGGCGCCATCGCGGCGTGGTGAGGATCCACCTTTCGGGCCGACACTACCCGGCGATCCGACGGGGGGCGCGCTGAGCCCGGGCCAACTGGCCGTGACGGAGCCGCGAAAGTGGAATGGTGGCCGTCATGACCGCAGCTACGACCAGCGAACAGCCGGCCGAACGCACCATCTTCGGGCATCCGATCGGGCTGGTGAACCTCTTCGGCGTCGAGATGTGGGAGCGATTCTCGTTCTACGGGATGCTCACGATTCTCGCCTACTACCTGTACTACTCGGTGACCGACGGCGGGCTGGCGTTGCCGCAGAGCACCGCCACCGGGCTCGTCGGCGCCTACGGCGGCTTGGTCTATCTCTCGACGGTGCTCGGCGGCTGGGTCGCCGACCGGCTGCTCGGCATGGAGCGCACGGTGTTCTACGGCGGCGTCGTGGTGATGGCGGGCCACATCGCGCTCGCGGTCGTGCCCGGCCTGGTCGGCGTCGGCGTCGGCCTGGTCCTGGTCGCGCTGGGGTCCGGTGCGCTCAAGGCCAACGCCTCATCACTGCTGGGCACCCTCTATGAAAAGGGCGACGCCCGGGCCGACGGCGGATTCACGCTGTTCTACCTGGGCATCAACTTGGGTGCGTTCGTCGGCCCGCTGATCACCGGCCTGTTGCAGACGCACGTCGGCTTCCACTACGGGTTCGGTGCCGCGGCCGTCGGCATGGCGCTCGGTCTCGGTCAGTACGTGGTGTTCCGGCACAACCTCGGCGAGCACGGTCGGCACGTCCCGAATCCGTTGCCGCACAACCGTATCGGAGTCTATGTCGGGATCTTCGCTGCCGCCGTCGTAGTGGTGGCGGTGGTGCTGGCGACCGGCCTGGTGACACTGGCGAACCTGTCCCAGGTGACGACCGGCCTCATCGTGGCCGCATCGGTCGCGTACTTCGCGGTGATGCTGACCAGCTCCAAGGTGCAGGCGGTGGAAAGGACCAGGGTCCGCGCGTTCATCCCATTGTTCATCGCCAACGCCGTGTTCTGGTCGCTGTTCCAACAGATCTTCACCGTGTTGGCGGTCTACTCCGATGAGCGGATGAACTGGTCGATCTTCGGCTGGACGGCACCGTCGAGCTGGATCGGGTCGATCGAACCCGTCTGGATCATCCTGCTGTCGCCCGTCTTCGCCGTGATGTGGACCCGGCTGGGCAACCGCGCCCCGAGTACGCCGCGCAAGTTCGGCTACGGGGTGCTGGGCATGGGCGCCGCCTTCCTGCTCTTCCTGCCCACGGCGGGCACCACCGGCAAGGCCGTGCCCGCGTTGTTGATCGTCGGCGTCATGGCGGTCTTCGCGGTGTCGGAGTTGATGCTCTCGCCGATCGGCCTTGCGGTGACGACTCAACTGGCACCGGAGGCCTTTCGTGCGCAGATGATGGCGCTGTACTTCTTCTCGGTCGGCCTGGGCACCTCGATGTCCGGCGTGCTGGCCGGGTACTACGACGCGGCGCACGAGTTCGCCTACTTCGGCATCATCGGCGCCGTGGCGATCGTCGCGGGCGTCGTGGTTCTCGTCATCTCCGGCTGGGTAAGCCGTCTGATGCAAGGCGTGCACTGAGCGGCGGGCAGGAGCGCAGCGACCGGGGGATCTGAAAGCGCGTTGGCCGAGTTGTGACCTGTCGTAAATGTGAGCGAGATCGCTCGCAATTGCGTCAAACAGGGTGATTGAGAGTCGGGTCGAAGCAGAACCACGATGGCAACAGCACTCGCATTGGATATCGGGGACTTGGGATTCAACGACTACGACCCGGCGAACGAATTCGCCTATTTCGGAATCCTCGGCGTCGTCGCAATCGTCGCCGGGCTCGTGGTGTTCGGACTGTCGGGGTGGATCAGCCGGCTGATGGAAGGCGTCCACTAAGCATTGCGCACGCCCGCA
>JAVRPF010000191.1:0-5387 GCA_032162385.1 Mycobacterium sp. | reverse complement strand
GCCGGAGGCTCGACTCAAGGAGTACCTACTCATGCCTGACGATCGCTCGCTCTATCGCTACCGCAGCGACAGGGGCGAGATGCTCACCGAGGAGGACATGGAAGCCATCTTCGGCGACGACATAACCCGCCTCGAAGGCGAGGACCGCGACGGCGTTACGTTTGAGTCCTGGCTGGCCGAGATGATCGACTGGGGCCGCTACTGGCGTGTCTACGAGGACGACGAGTAGTGCCGACCAGTGAGCCGGACAAGCGTCTGCGTGCTGAACTGGCCGCCGAGTTGGGCTGGCATTCGACGGATCTCGACGACGATTCCATCGCCCGGTACCGCGCCGACGCCGCGCGCAAGAAGACCGATCGCGACCCCGCCATGAAATGGGCGCACCGTCGACGATTGGATGCTTGCGTGCACACACATGACGACTTCGCATGGACTTCCCCGGAAGAATTGGAAGTGCTGGCGCAGCAGGATGTTCCGTGGCGGTACTACCTCGATACCGCCGTGTACCTCGAATCGGCCGATCGAAGGGGCACCGTAACGCCGGTATCCGGCGCCGGTGGGGATCGTCCACCGCTCGGCCCTTGCCACGTGATAGCCGCGGTCCAGCCCGACTCGGAGCCTGACAGCGAGGAGAACCTCGCAAGGCTGGAGGTACTGGATCGGGAGTTACAAGCCGCTGCCATCGCGTCGATCCGCGCGACAGGTACCAGCATCGAAGGGAACCACCGCGAGGAAGGCCGCGCCGTGTTCGGCCTGGACGACGCTGCGGCCTGCATCCTTGGGCGCCGGTTCGGGCAGGTCGCGGTGTTCTCGTGGCAAGGCCCAAAGTGGTCATTGTTGGCCTGCTCCGGCGAACGGCATACACATCGAGCCTGGCAATGGGAGCCGGGCGCGGCGACGTAGACGCCGAACCGACGATTGGAATGACCCCACCGTCTCAACGTGGGTGGAGGTCAGCTCCGGCCGTCCCAGCAACGGCAATCGACCAACACTCGACGGCTCAATATGGCACCACGCCATTGCGGCTGCCACCCAGCGTTGTCACCCTCGTTGCGTCACAGGGATGGAGGCTTTTGGGACTCCACGATCTCTGCGGCACGCTGATCGAGGCGCGGCGGCTTCCGAGGGCGCCGGACGACCACGACTTCGAACCCACCCCGCACGGCTCTAAGCCTGGATACACCGATTGGGTAGCGGTCCGAAGTGGGTCGTAACGCCGAAATGCCCTGTCGTGGTGGAAGAATGAGATTTCTCTAGGATCAAATTCAGCCACTACGAAGGGCATCTCGTAGATGCAACTATCTCATACTCGGCCCGTCGCGTCGGCGGTCTTCGATGACCCCAATCTAGTGTCGTGCGCCGGGCTGGTCCCGATGGCCGCCCTGGCCCAGAAATGCGGCCTGGCGGCGTTGGCCGATGAGCATCTGAGCGTGCCGACCGATAAGGGCTCCAACGCCGGGGCGAAGGTGAGCTGCCTGGTCGCAGGGATGGTCGCCGGCGCTGACAGCATCGATGACATGGCCTTATTGCGGCACGGCGCGATGGGCACCGTGTTCGACCGGCCGTATGCGCCCTCGACGTTGGGGTCGTTTCTGCGGGAATTCGCCTTCGGTCATGTCCGCCAGCTCGACGCCGTCGCGGCTCGCCTGCTGGCGCGGTTGCATGCCCGTACCCCGCTGCTGGCCGGGATCGACGGCCCGGTCATGGTCGATCTGGATGACACCATCATCGAAGTGCACGGATACGCCAAACAAGGATCCGGTTACGGCTACTCCGGGGTCCGCGGGTTGAATGCGTTGATCGCCACGGTCACCACCGAACGCGGCGCATCGGTGATCACCGGCCAGCGCCTGCGCAAAGGCTCGTGCGGCTCCCCGCGCGGAGCGGCACGGATCATCGGCGACACCCTGGCCACCGTGAAACGGCTGCGCTCACCGGAGGCGACCGCGAGGCCGCTGCTGCGTGCGGACTCCGCGTTCTACGGCTATCCGACCGTGGCCGCAGCGCTGCGCGGCGGCGCCGACGTGTCAATCACCGTGAGACTGGACCCGAAAGTCAAGGCCGCCATCGCCGAGATCGGCGACGATGCCTGGACCCCCATCGAATACACCGACGCGATCTTCGACGAAAGCACTCACCGATGGATCTCGCGCGCTGAGGTCGCCGAAATCGGGTTCACCGCGTTCACCTCCCGCAAGGCCAGCGAGCAGGTTCGGGGCAGGTTGGTGGTGCGCCGCATCCCCGACCTCAACCCCTCAGGCAGCGACGGCCAGCAGAGCTTGTTCGACACCTGGCGCTTCCACGCGTTCTTCACCACCACCGATGACGACTCCGTCACCGCTGACAAGACCCACCGCGGGCACGCGATCATCGAGGCGGTTCACGCCGACCTCAAAGACTCCGCCCTGGCTCACCTACCCTCGGGGCGATTCAACGCCAACGCGGCCTGGCTGGTACTGGCCGTCATCGCGTTCAACCTCACCCGCGCCGCGGCCACCATCACCGGTCCGGCGCTGGCCAAGTCCCGCACCGCGACCATCCGCCGCACCCTGATCACCGTGCCGGCACGCATCGCGTCCTCAGCCCGACGCCTGACTTTGCACCTACCGCGGGACTGGCCCTGGGAACTAGCGTGGAACGCTCTGTTCCACAACCTGTTTCAACGACATCGACCGCTTATCGCCTAACACGGCGCCACCGCCCGACCCTCGACACGAAAGACCAACAGGAACATCCCGACACCGAGGTCGGGCGATCATTCACGCTCACCCAACGCCGCACCCCGACCCCAAGCCGCACAATCGAAATCAACACCACACCCACAGCGAATCGGTGGATCAAGGCTTAGTGGAGCCGGTGATCCAGCCGAGCAGCGGGCGTAAGGGCACGTACTCGCCGAATGGCACCAGCCGGGTTTTCTGATACGAGCCCAGTGACCCGTCGGGTCCGATGAGGTTGGACGACTTGTAGATTCCCCCTCTCGGTGAGCGTGCGTCGACGTTGACGAGGAGGTCGGCGCCGACCCGCCGGGACAGGTTAGTGAGCTCTGCCATGGTGGCCGCAGTGCTGCTGAGGTCGACACCGATGCTGCTCTCCCCCCATACGACCAAGTCCGGATGCTGGCCCGCCAGAGTGGCGGTGAGCTTCTCGCTGGCCGCCTGACGGGCTGCGGCGTCGGTGATGTCGCCCGGCTGCACCAACGCCACCCGTACCGTCGGACCGACCGGAGGTGCCGGACTCAGCACGAACCAGGCCGGCCCCAGTCCTGCACACACCAGCGCTGCCGCCAGCGTGATGCCCCGACGGGCGACACCCCGGTGCAGGATCACCCCTGCGACCGCGTATTGGTCGCAACGAGCAGGAAACTTGTCAGCCACACCCCGCCGAGGGAGGCCGACACCAGCGTGGCGGGCTGATTCCACTGCGACGCGCCGAGCAAAGCCCAGGGCCCGCCGAGACGGTGCCACGACCGCACCGCCTCGGCCAGCACCCACGCGCTGGGCAGCACGGCCACGGCAGCAAGCGTCCCGCGCAGTGTGACCGGGGCTGACAGCAGACGGTGCGCGGCCCACCCCCACGGCACCCACAACGCGCCGAGTCCGGCGGCCAGCACCGCCAGGAACGGTCCGGCGCTGGGTAGTAGCCAGGACTGCGTGGCCAGCACGTACCCGGCAAGTCCCCACCACGCCCGCACACCGCCCTCGCGCGCCGTCGGCGCAGCGCGCACCACCAGCAGCAGCGGTGTCAAACCGAACCAGGCCAGCCCCCACCACGATGGCGCCGGGAAGGCAAACGCGGGCAGCGCCCCGACAACCAACGCTGCCGCGCGTCCGGGGACACGCGGTGGATCCGGCCCCTCATGGGACCGCCGCCACTTCCAGGCGAACATCACCGCCCCCGACGAGGGCCCAGCCGAGCATGAAAACTCCGGGATCCGCTGCAGCGGAGAGCGTTTCGGGACCACCCCGGCGCAGCACGACCACGACTAGCCGGGCGCCGTCCACCGCAGATCTGAGACCGCTGCGCCCCATCACCAAATCCCGCGCCCGCCAGGACCCCTGCAGCAATCGGCTTCACTCGACACAGTGAAAGGATGATCACGAACAATATTGATCCCCGACACGATGTCCGCCGTTCTGCTGACGGACAACTGCCGGCAGGTCGATTCATTCTGCTAGTTGCTCCGTAAACTGCTGCAGAACATCGGATTCGACCCCCGCCACGCTTTCTTCCCTCCACTTGATTGGACCGATCGGTTCGACTCAACGATGCCTCTGCGGCGGTTTTCGACGGCCTCTACGCCGAAGCGGCGGGCTGGGACCCGTCGACTAGTAAGCAGGACGCCGTCTGTACATACTTCCGGAGCGCCGTGGTTCATGTCATCGCACTCGCCGGCCGGTTCGTGCGGAGTGGTTAGAGGGCCGCGAGGCCGGCTTCGGCGACGGTCTGGTCTTGCTCTCCCGAGCCGCCGCTGACCCCCAGTCCGCCGACCACTACCCCGTCCCGCTTCAGCGGAACTCCGCCGGCGAAGATGATCACCCTGCCACCGTTTGTTGCGTGGATGCCGTAGAACTGTCGATTTGGTTGCGAGTTCTCGCCGAGGTCTTTGGTCTGGATGTCGAAGGCGCGTGATGTCCAGGCCTTGTTGATCGAGATATCAACGCCACCGATCCATGCGCCGTCCTGGCGGACGTGGGCGACGAGGTTGCCTCCCGCGTCGACAACCGCGATGTTCACGGGCTGGCCGATCTCGTCGGCCCGCTTTTCAGCGGAGACGATGAGAGCCTTGGCTTCATTAAGGGTCAGCGCTGTCATGATGGGGGTCCTAACTGTTGCCTGATGTGCGGACTTAGTTGCTTGGGCGTCTGGGTGCTCCCAGGCCGCGACGTATCCGTCCGGGCTGAGCACGTACTTCATGGCAGCTCGGAGTCTAATTCGGCGTACCCGCGTGGGGCATCTTCTAGTGGGATTGCCTCGGCGGCGTTGACCGCCCCTAGCGATGTGGACCTTGTCGTGCAGGATGGCCATCATCGACTGGCGGGTGCATTTCATGACCGGACACCCGGCCCGTGGTGAAGGACTTCGATTTCGCCCAGCCTGTCCCGAAGCCCAGGGACAGGAACCGTCGATCCGGACGTGCTGAACACCCATCATCTGCCATGAGCGTACTCAGTGCAGGGTCGGCGACCGCGCTAGCCAACACCTTTCCGTGGGGGCGACGGGGCACTGGTGGCACTACAAAGACGACCATTTAGCAGATTTGGCCAGCCACACACGAGGCTGTCGGCTGAGCGGGTCCACGATAAGCGGATGGAAGAGCATCCTCCGCCACCAGGCCAACCCGGTTACGGCCCACCGCCGGGCACCCCGACATCGACGGGTTCCGG
>JAVRPF010000190.1:0-4058 GCA_032162385.1 Mycobacterium sp. | reverse complement strand
GGCCACCGCGGGCGGAGCCGGCAATCCCACCACCATGCTGGTCGCGCATGACCGCCGCCGCCTCGCGCACCTGCTCGAGGATCTCGGCGGTGGAGAGGTTGCGGGTCAGCCCGCCCTGGCCCGTCGCGCAGAACGGGCACGCCATGCCACAGCCCGCCTGCGACGAGATGCACACGGTGGTGCGCTGTGGGTAGCGCATCAGGACCGACTCGAACGTGGTCCCATCGCCTGCGCGCCACAGCGTTTTTCGCGTCTCGCCTGCGTCGCACTCGATGTGGCGCACCGTGTTCAGCAGAGGCGGAAACAGCGCCTCGGCCACCTGTTCGCGTACCGCCGCGGGCAGGTCCGTCATCTGGTGCGGGTCGGCGATCAGCCTGCCGTAGTACTGGTTGGCAAGTTGCTTACCGCGAAACGCGGGCAGCCCCAGTTCCGCGACGGCGGCCGCGCGGCCTGCCTCGTCGAGGTCGGCCAAGTGCCGCGGCGGCATACCGCGGCGCGGCGCGTCGAATACCAGTTCCTGCTTCATCTCTCGTCCTCAGGTCTGCTCGGCCAGCACATCGCGAACGGCCTGCTCGACGGCGTTCAACACGTCGGAGTCGACGCCCGCCCTGCCGCGGACGAACACCGATGCGCGGCTGGTCGGCGGCAGCCCCTCGGCCAGACACAGCCCGTCGGGCAGCCGACCGATCAGCGGCAGCAGCGCCACACCGAGGCCCGACCGCACCGCCGCGTACAGACCCGACAGGTCCGAGCTCTCGGCCGCGATGCGGTGGGGCACGCCGATCCGGTCGAGCGCGGCATAGGCGGGTTCGCGCAAGGTGCACGGTTCGGAGAACATCACCACCGGCAGAGGCTCGCTGGCGGGCGCGGCGAAACTGCGGGCCGAGATCCACTTCAGCGCAACGATCCCAGAGGCGTTGGCGGGGTTTAGGCCGGACCCGTCGAGCATTACCGCCACGTCGACGGTGCCGTGCTCGATGGCGTCGGCCAGCATCACGTTGCGGTCGAGCCGGAACCGCAGCCGCCAGTCGGGCAGCCGGTCCCCCAGCGCACCGGTCAGGCCGGCGAGCATCACGTCCGCACCGTGCTCGGTGGCACCGACCAGCAGCACCCGTTCCTCGGCGGCGCCAAGGTCGTCGAGGGCGCTGTCGTGGGCGGCCAGGATGATTCGCGCGTGCGCCAGCACGCGGTAGCCCAGTTCGGTGAACGCCACCCCACGACCCGACTTCTCCACGACCGGCGCACCCACGACCGCCTCCACCCGGCGGACGTGTTGGCTGACCGCCGACTGGGTCAGGTGCAGGACCGTCGCGGCGCGGTGAAATCCGCCACAATCTGCCACCGCGACGACGCTGCGCAGCGGTGCGATGTCCAGGACCTGAGCCACGCAGCCAAAGTACTCTGATCAGCAATTCAGATCAAAGACCTTGGTTTTTGCATGCACCGGCGGAACCATTCCAATAAATCGATCACGATTCGCGATCGTTCATCATCGCCAATATTCGTTGGACCAACGCCTCGGCCACCGACACCATGGGGATCATGACGCCAACCCGGATGCCGCTGAGAACCGCGTCGACCGTCACGTTCTTCTATGCGTTGGGCTATCCGATCGGCAATATGGCGGTCACCGCCATGACGCCGATGGCGGTTCTGGTGTTCCGGTTCGGGCTGGCAGCGGTGATCCTGGGCACCTGGGCGCGCATCGCGCGAGTGTCCTGGCCGACGGGCCGCAAGCTGGGCCACGTTGCGGTCACCGGGCTGCTGATGCAGGCGGTGCAGTTCTGCGCGCTGTATCTGGCCATCGAGCGCGGGGCGCCCGCAGTGCTGTGCGCGGTGATCGTCGCGATGAATCCCGTTGCCACCGCCCTGCTCGCCGCCACGTTCCTGCGCGACCGGCTGACCCCACGTCGGATCGTCGCGCTGTTGCTCGGAGTCGCCGCGGTCCTGTCCGCCTGCGCCAGCCGGCTGATCGCCGAGAATGGCGTCGATCCCGCGGTACTGCTACTGCTGGTCGCGCTCATCGGCATCGCCGCGGGCGGGGTCTATCAACAACGGTTCTGCGCCGACGTCGACTTCCGCGCCTCGACCACGATCCAGAACGTGGTGGCTTTCGTGCCTACGACGATCTTCGCGCTGACAACGCACTTCGCGATTTACGACGGGGCGAGGGCCGCGGTCGCCGTCTCCGGAGTGGTGCTGTTGAACGCGACGCTTGGTGTCTCGCTGTACGTGCGGGCGATCAACCTGCATGGTGCCGCCGCGGTGTCGATGCTGTTCTGCGTCATCCCCGCCGTCGCGGGAATCCTGTCCTGGCTCATGCTGGGTCAGCGCGTCGACGTCGGCACGGGCGTGGGCCTGGTGCTCGGGGCACTCGCGTGCTGGCTGAACGCCTCAGGCAAGAAGCGTCAACACGATCCAGGTCGCGACGGCCGACGGCAGCACCGAGTCGAGGCGGTCCATCAGGCCACCGTGCCCCGGTAGCAGCGTGCCCATGTCCTTGATGCCGAGGTCACGTTTGACCTGGGATTCGATGAGATCCCCGAGCGTTCCGGTGATCACCAACATGAGGCCGAGCGGCACGCCGACCCATGCCGGTTTGTCCAGCAGGAAGGTCACGGCGAGCACGGCGGCGGCGGTGCCGCAGATCAGCGACCCGGCGAAGCCCTCCCAGGACTTCTTCGGGCTGATCGCGGGCACCATCAGGTGCTTACCGAACAACACGCCGGCGGTGTAGCCGCCGATGTCGGAGAACACCACCCCCAGCATCAGGCAGAGCACCCGCCAGCCCCCGTCATCGGGATAGACGAGCAGGGTGCCGAACGCGCCGAACAGCGGAATCCACGCGGCCAGGAAGACCGTCGCGGAGACGTCACGCAGGTAGTTGACGGGTGCGTCCTTCAGTCCGCCGGACAGCAGCCGCCAGATCATGCACACGACGACCGTGCCGCCGAAACTGCCCAGCGCTCCGGCAGGCCCGAGCGGCCAGGTCAGCCAGATCATGGCCTGGCCGCCGACGAGCAGCGGCACCACCGGGATCGCATATCCCGCGGCGCGCAACCGGCGCACCACCTCGTGCGTGGCGACGGCCATGGCGACCGCGACGACGCCGATCCACACGTAGGGGACGAACACCAGGATGGCGATGACGCCGAACCCCAACACGGCGCCCACGGCGATCGCAGCGGGCAGGTTGCGGCCGGCGCGCGAGCCCTTGGACGGCTCTTCGGAAGCGCCTGCCCCGTCGGATGGGGCGGTATCGGTGTCTGCCACGGAAATGATTACTGAAGGGGCTGCCGTGATTGATGGTTCGTCGCGCATGCGCTCATCACACCTCCAGCAGCTCGCCTTCTTTGTGCTTGACCAGATCGTCGATCTGGGAGGTGTACGTCGCCGTGGACTTGTCCAGTTCCTTCTCGGCCCGGCCCACGTCGTCCTCGCCCGCCTCGCCGTCCTTCTTGATCCGGCCCAGTTCGTCCATCGCCTTGCGGCGGACGCTGCGCACCGCCACCTTGGCGTCCTCGCCCTTTGACTTGGCCTGCTTGACCAGTTCACGCCGGCGTTCCTCGGTCAGCTGGGGAATCGCGATCCGAATGACGTTGCCGTCATTGCTCGGGTTGAGACCAAGGTCGGAGTTCCGGATGGCGTCCTCGATGTTGCGCAACTGACCGGCCTCGTAGGGCTTGATGACGACCAGACGCGCCTCGGGGACGTTGATGCTGGACAGCTGCGTGATCGGTGTGGACGACCCGTAGTAGTCGATGGTGAGGCGGGCGAACATGCCAGGGTTGGCCCGACCGGTCCTGATGGACGAAAGGTCGTCACGCGCCACCGAGACGGCCTTCTCCATCTTCTCCTCGGCGTCGAAGAGGGTTTCGTCGATCAAGGTACTTACTCCCGTCGCTAGCGCTCGCCCGGAGGGTCTGTCCCGTCAGGTGGTGACCAGTGTTCCGATCTTCTCACCCGCGACCGCACGCGCGATATTGCCATCGGTGAGGAGATTGAACACCAGGATGGGCATGCCGTTGTCCATGCACAGGCTGAACGCGGTGGCGTCG
>JAVRPF010000189.1:0-6264 GCA_032162385.1 Mycobacterium sp. | reverse complement strand
TCGGTGGCGACGCGAGCCCGCTCGGTGCCCCGACGTCACCAGAGGCGTCCGGTGAGGGCTCGGCGCGGTACGCGAACTTCGCGACGGGAGCCATGTACTGGTCGCCGGAGAGCGGCGCCGAACCGGTCACCGGAGCGATCTACGACGCCTGGGCGTCGCTGGGCTTCGAGCGCGGCGCACTGGGGTTGCCCACCAGCGCGGAGATCCAGGAACCGCAGTGGATCGTGCAGAACTTCCAGCACGGCACGTTGAACTTCGACCGCGAGAAGGGGACGGTCACGCGAGTGATCGACGGTGTGCCGCTGGAACTTCCCAAACCGGCCAACCCCGGCATGCCCGTGCAGCTCGAGCGGTTTACCCCGATCGACGTGGGCTGACTCAGCACCGTCGTGGGGTCAGAGCCACCACCGTTCCAGCACGCGAGCCAGACCGTCGTCGGTGTTGGCCGTGGTGACCTCGTCAGCGGCCTCCATCGCCTCCGGATGGGCGTTGCCCATCGCCACGCCGAGCCCCGCCCACCGCAGCATCGGCACGTCGTTGGGCATGTCGCCGAACGCCACGATGTCCTCGGCGGTGATCTCCAGGGGGCGGGCCACCTCCTCGACGCCGGTCGCCTTGCTGATCCCGAGCGGCACCACCTCGATGAGCCCGTTGTTGGTGGAGTAGGTCAGGTCGCCTTCGATGCCGATGTGCTTGGCCAGCGCCGCGGCCATGTCCGCGCTGCGGGCACCCGCCTTGCGGATGAGCAGCTTGACCGCGGGTGCACTGAGCAGGTCCTCGACGGACACCTCAGTGTTGTCCGGGTTGAGCCACGCGTGCTCGTATCCCGGCGAGCTGACGAACTGCGGCGTCGCCGCGTCGTGTGCGCTGCGGCCCACGCGCTCCACGGCCAGTCCGGCGCCGGGGATCACCCGCATCGCCATCTCGGCCAGCACGGCGAGCTGTTCTGGCGACAGCGTGCGGGCGGACAAGATCCGGTCCGTCGACGGGTCGTAGATCACCGCACCGTTCGCGCACACCGACATCGGAGCCAGGCCGAGCGCGTCGACGACCGGTGCGATCCACCGCGGCGGCCTGCCCGTCGCGAGCACGAACTGGGCGCCGGCGTCGACGGCGGCCCGTACCGCGGCTCTGGTGCGCGGGGTGACCCGCTCGTCGCCGTCGAGCAGCGTGCCGTCGACGTCGGTGGCGATCAGTGCGGGCAGCATCAGCGCTTCTCCGCCTGCCTGCGGGCCCGCTCCGCGAGCTCGGTCTCGTCGAGCAACCTGGCCTCCTCCAGTGTGGGAGCGCTGCCACCTAGCCTGCACGGCACCCAATACTCGCCGCCGGGGTGCGGGTAGTCCTCCTGTACCCGGTGCAGCAGGGCGGTCATCTCCTCGCGCAGTTCGGCCATCACCGCATCGATGGTGCCCGATGGCGTGTACGGCGGGTCCACCGCCACCGTGATCGGAATCTTGTTGCGGCCAACGCGCTTCGGATGATCCTTCGTCCAGATGCGCTGGGCACCCCAGACGACGAGCGGGATGATCGGCACCCCGGCCTCGAGCGCCATCCGCGCCGCCCCGGTCTTGAAGCCCTTCAACTCGAAGCTGCGGCTGATCGTCGCCTCGGGGTACACGCCGACGAGTTCGCCTGCGCGCAACCGTTCGACGGCCACCGAGTAGGCGTCAGCACCGGCACGTCGGTCCACGGGGATGGTCTTGGAGTGCCTGATCAGAAAGTTGACGGCCTTCACGTCCTGCATCTCGGACTTGATCATGAACCGCAGGCGACGCTTGCGGTACATCGCGGCCAGCGCCGCGGGAAGGAAGTCGAGGTAGCTGGTGTGATTGATCGCCACGACGGCACCGCCGACCGAAGGAATGTTCTGCAGACCGTGGTAGGTGATCCGAGTCCCCGTCACCCGCACCGCCGTCCTAGCCGCGATCTCGAGACTGCGGAAGACCGGTTCCATGCCAGCCCTACTCCGGCGGATCGTCCGGCGCGGATCGTTCGGCGCGGCGGGCCACCTTCGCCTGGGCTTTTTGGCTGGCCTCGTCGAGGTCCATCCGGTTGGCCTCCGCCAGCGTCGGCGCACCACCGCCGAACCGGTGCGGAACCCAGAACTCGCCCTGCGGGTGGGGACCATAGGCATCCTGCGCCCGTTCGAGCAGGTGCTGCATGCGGGAGTGGAGCAGCGCGGTCAACTCGGCGGCGGGCAACGTCGGGTAGATCGGCTCGCCCACGCTGATCGAGATCGGCACCTTCGGACGCCACATCGTGCGCGGGTGGCCCTTTGTCCAGATCCGCTGGGCGCCCCAGATTACGTGCGGGACGATCGGAACGTCGGCGGCGATGGCCATCCGGGCCGCCCCCGACTTGAACTCCTTGATCTCGAAGCTGCGGCTGATCGTCGCCTCCGGGTACACGCCGACCAGCTCGCCCCCCTTGAGCCGCTGGCAGGCCTCGGCGAACGAGGAGGCGCCGCTGTCGCGATCCACCGGGATGTGACGCAGGCTGCGCATGATGGGCCCGCTGACATGGGAGTCGAACACTTCCTTCTTCGCCATGAACCGGACCTTGCGCCCGCGATGCTGCTGGTAGGCGGGCAGCCCGGCGAAGGTGAAGTCGAAGTAGCTGGTGTGGTTGATGGCAATCACCGCGCCGCCGGTGACGGGCAGGTTCTCCACACCGGCGACGGTGAACTTCAGGCCCTGCAGCCACCACACCAGGCGAGCGGCTTGAATGACAGTCCCGTATACCGGCTCCACGACCTCAGCCTAATGCGGGTGCCCCGGCGATCTCATGGAAAGGTCGGTTGGGTGACCTTTCCAACCGGACCCGTATCCGTGCCGAACATCGTCGTCGACCTGGCGGGGGGCCGCGAGGTAACCGCCGTCTGGCTCAACGAGCTCGGCGGCGCGACGTTCTCGCTGGCGGGTGAGGAGTTCGTGAAGGTGTATCCCGACGACCACGCCGCCCGGCTGGTCGCCGAGGCGGAGCGAATGCAGTGGGCGGTCGGCTACCACCCAGTGCCGCGGGTGCTGTCGTCCGGCCCGGGCTGGTTGCGCACAGCTGCGATACCGGGGCGTTCGGCCGTCGATCCGCACTGGGTCGCGCGTCCGCGCACCGCCACCCGCGCGATCGGGGAGGGGCTCCGGAGCCTGCACGACGCGCTGCCGGTCGACGCCTGCCCGTTCGGCACGCCGTCGTGGGTGCCTGCCGGCGCGCCGCCCGCCGACCTGCTGGTGGTCTGCCACGGCGACGCGTGCCCGCCCAACACCATCATCGGCGATGACTCCCAATGGACCGGGCACGTCGATCTCAGTGACCTCGGGGTGGCCGACCGGTGGGCGGATCTGGCGGTGGTGGCGATGTCGCTGGAATCGGATTTCGAGCCGGGACTCGAAGCGGAGCTCCTCGACGCGTACGGCATCGATGCCGACGAGGAGCGGATGGCTTACTACCGCGCGCGCTGGGAGGAATAGCCTCGGCCGTCCCGCTAAGCTCGACACGACGCACACATCGCAGGGAAGGCCACAAGTGCAGGTCACAAGCGTCGGACACGCAGGGTTCCGAATCGATACCACCGCCGGGAGCATCCTGTGCGACCCGTGGGTCAACCCTGCCTACTTCGCGTCGTGGTTCCCGTTTCCCGACAACAGCCAGCTGGATTGGGCGGCGCTGGGGGACGTCGACTACCTGTATGTCTCGCACCTGCACAAGGACCACTTCGACCCGATCAACCTCCGCGAGCACGTCAACAAGGACGCGGTGGTGCTGCTGCCCGACTTCCCGGTGCTGGACCTGCGCACCGAGCTGGAGAAGCTCGGGTTCCACCGGTTCTTCGAGACCACCGACTCGGTGAAGCACCGTGTCGGCGGACCCAAGGGCGATCTCGACGTGATGATCATCGCGTTGCGCGCCCCGGCCGACGGGCCGATCGGCGACTCGGGCCTGGTGGTCTCCGACGGCGAGACCGTCGCCTTCAACATGAACGACGCGCGCCCAGTGGATCTGGATGTCCTGCGCGACGAGTTCGGCCACGTCGACGTGCACATGCTGCAGTACTCCGGCGCCATCTGGTACCCGATGGTCTACGAGATGCCAGCGCGCGCCAAGGAGGCGTTCGGCACCCAGAAGCGTCAGCGCCAGATGGACCGCTGCAGGCAGTACATCGCACAGGTGGACGCGACCTGGGTGGTGCCGTCCGCCGGGCCGCCGTGCTTCCTGGATCCGGAACTGCGCGACCTCAACGACGATCACGGCGACCCCGCGAACATCTTCCCCGACCAGGTGGTGTTCCTCGAGCAGATGCACCGGGGCGGCCACGACCGAGGCCTCCTGCTGATCCCGGGGTCGACGGCGGACTTTGAAGGCGCGCAACTGAATTCGCTGAACCATCCGGTTCCCGACCCGGAGGCGATCTTCACCACCGGCAAGGCCGCCTACATCGAGGCCTACGCCCAGCGGATGGCACCGGTTTTGGCCGCGGAGAAGGCGCGCTGGGCGCCGGCCGCCGGTGAGTCGCTGCTCGAACCGCTGCGAGCCAGGTTCGAGCCGATCATGAGCCAGAGCGACCAGATCTGCGACGGCATCGGTTATCCGGTCGAACTGCGAATGGGTCCAGAAACAGTCGTGCTCGACTTCCCGAAACGTGCGGTGCGCGAACCGGTCCCGCACGAGAAGTTCCGCTACGGCTTCGAGATCGCACCCGAATTGGTGCGCACCGTGCTGCGCGACGGCGAACCGGACTGGGTGAACACCATCTTCCTGTCCACCCGGTTCCGCGCGTGGCGGGTCGGCGGCTACAACGAGTACCTGTACACCTTCTTCAAGTGCCTGACCGACGAACGCATCGTCTACGCCGACGGCTGGTTCGCCGAGACGCACGACGACACTGCGTCGATCACGTTGGACGGCTGGGAGATTCAGCGCCGTTGTCCGCATCTGAAGGCCGACCTGTCGAAGTTCGGCGTAGTGGACGGCTCGACGTTGACGTGTAACCTGCACGGCTGGTCGTGGAACCTGACCAACGGCCGCTGCCTGACGTCAAGGGGTCACGAGTTGAGGGCTTCGAAGGCATGAGTATCCCCAGCCCGCAGTACGACGACGGTCTCATCCAACTGGACCGGCAGGCCATCACGTTGCGCCGCTATCACTTTCCGTCCGGCACGTCGAAGGTCATCCCGCTTCGGTCCATTCGCGGTTACAAGGCGGAGTCGCTGGGCCTGCTCGTCAACCGCTTCCGCATCTGGGGCAGCTCCGACCTGCGGCGCTGGCTTCCACTCGACGTGTGGCGCCCGATCAAGTCGACGCTGGTGACACTGGACGTACCCGGCACCCGGCCGAGCCCGGCGTTCACACCGTTGCGTGCGAGTGAGTTCATCGCGAGCCTGGACGCGGTGCTCGCCGACCGATGATCCGACGCGTCTTGGTCACCGGTAGTTCGGGTCGCCCACGACGGCCGCAGAATGGCGGCGGAGGGGCTGGCAGTTCCCGGCCCGGGTCGACCGCGTGTATGTCAATCGCCTGGCCCGCGACGAACTCGGGTGGGCGCCACGATTCGATCTCGACGCGATGTCAGCGCTCGTCGCGTCGACGGGCAGGGTCAGGACCCCGCTGGCGCGGGGGTCGGATCGAAGGAGTACCCCGGAAGGGGCTATCACTGGGGCCAGTTCCGACCGACCTCGTCCGACGTCTAGCCCGAAACCGTCTGCCGCAGTTCGGAGAACGCGTCCGATGCGGTGTCATACACCCGGACGATCGCCTGGTCACCGGGTTGCAGGTACGTCGCTTCCCCGAGCGGGGTGTAGCGGGTCGCGCCGATCCCGATCAGGACGTGATCCGGATGCCCGCTGGCGACCATGAGCGCGCCGACGTCCTCCAACGGGGTTTCGGGTGAGCCCTTCTGATTGGCCAGGCGCTCGGTGATCCAGTCGAGCAGAACCTCACCGTAGTACGAGTAGCCGAGCAGTGGGCTGTCCACGCCGTACTCGTGCTCATCGCCCGAGGCGGTATGCAGATGACAGACAAGGCGAAGGGTCGCGGTCGGTCCGTCGGGGGTCAGGTCGTCGATGTCGAAGAACTGCGCCGCAACGCCTTTGGAGGCGGGGCCCCAGTTCTTCTTGTGACTGATCTTCGGTGCGTTGGGCCGTCGGATCGAGCAGTCGTTGAACGCGCCAAGCGCGAAGGGTCGCAGCGTCACGACCGTGTCGCCCTGCCAGACCACCCGGCATGCGAGCCCGACCTCGGGTTCGATCTGCAGGTTCAGCGGGGTGTCGC
>JAVRPF010000188.1:0-4359 GCA_032162385.1 Mycobacterium sp. | reverse complement strand
CAGCTGCCAGGGCCCCAGATGGGATTGCCCCCTTCGACGGCGTACTGGGCGACGAACTGATGGTTGAAGTAGTAGCCGAGCGCGATCGATCCGACGCCGACGACGTAGAACACGATCTCCAGTGCGGAGAAGGCCGGGCCAGTGGCGGGGCGGGCGAAGATCTGCGGATTGGCCCGGACGATCCAGGCGATGACGGCGACGCCGAGAATGGCGTGAACGATGAGCGAAACCATGGGCCCAGTATGGCGCGGCGCGGCCCAAGTTTTGTCATTTTTGACAACTGCTCAGGACGGTGGTGGTCCCGGATCGTTGTCCAGCAGGATCGGCTGACCGTGCGGCGTTGCGCGCGCAGCGCGATCCCAGGCGGCGCGACGCGTGTCGAGGTGCACGGGCGAGACCACACCTTTGTCGACGGCGAGGCGCTCGATGGCGGCCAGCCAATGCCGGTAGTACGTCGAGCCGTCGTCGGGGTCGCCGGCTGCCTGTGCGCGGGTGATCGCGGCGGCCAATGCCGATGCCCACTCTGCCCAGGTGAACAGGCCGCGTTCGTGAAGCACCAGCGTCATGGCGAAAGCCTGCGCCTGCCAGGGGGCTTCGAACGTCGGAGCGCCGTCGGCGCCGCGCGGGATCGGAGCGACGGGTTCAGCCTCGGCGCACAGGGCGTCAGCCGGGTTCAAGGTAGCTTTCCCAGGCGTCGATCGAGGTGACGAGCGCGGGGTCCGCGTCGTCACCCCACAGTTCCACGCCGGTGAAGCGCACGGTGTAGAGCCATTGCGGTGCCTCGCCCCGGCCGGACGCATTCGCGTCCGCAAAGACCTGGACGCCATGCACCCGCTCGACGATGCCGCGCTTGGCACGGGCGTACCGCGGCAGGCGCGTGTGGGTCAAGGGGTTCATGTTGCGGGTGACGACCGGGTCGCCGACCGCGTAGAGCGCCGGCGCTGGGGCCGGTCGCTCGTTGGTCGCGCTGGCAGCGAGAACGTGTAGCACGTTTTCGGATTTGAGCACCCTCGTGCCGGGCTTCCCAGGTGCGAGTGCCCGGCCGCCGTCGAGCTCGTCCTTCGTGACCAGACCGCTCTGCAGCAGAAGCCGTTGCAGACCCCTGAACCAGATCTGGTAGTAGCTCGACGACAGATACTCCGCGGGCGGCAGCGACTCGCGGGCATGGCGGCCCATGTCGACGTTCCAGGCGCGGGCGGCACCCATCGCAAGGGTGAGCCCGAAGACCCGCTTCTCCCAGTCTGCGTGAAACGTGGGCTCGTCGGGCTCAGCCTCGATCGGGCCGAAACCCATGGCACCACCCATGTCCTGCGCACCGTTCACGCGGGCACCTGCTCCGGCGAGAGCGCGAGACCGGTACCGATCATCGAGTCGCGGGTGACGAGGCCGGCAAGCCGCTGCTCACTCCAACCTTCGGTCCCGGCGGGGCGCATGGGAATGACGAGGTAACGCACCTCTGCGGTCGAATCCCAGACGCGGATCCGGGTGGAGTCCGGGAGTGTCACGCCGAACTCTGCCAGCACGCCGCGCGGATCGAACACCGCGCGCGAACGGTACGGCGCCGACTTGTACCAGACCGGCGGTAGACCCAGCACCGGCCATGGGTAGCAGGAGCACAGGGTGCAGACGACCATGTTGTGCTCGGCCGGGGAGTTCTCGACGGCCACCATCTCGTCGCCCTGGCCGCCGGTGAAGCCACATGAGGCGATCGCCGCGGTGGCGTCCTCGCGCAGCCACCGGGCGAAGCCTTCATCGGCCCACGCCTTGGCGACGATCTGCGCGCCGTTGCGAGGCCCGATCCGCGTCTCAAAGGCCTCGACCACGGCATCGACGGCGGCCGGATCGATGTAGCCCTTCTCGGTGAGAATCGATTCAAGTGCCCGCACCCGCAACTCGACGTCCGAGAGCTCACCGTCACCGTGCCCGCTATCGGCGGTCATGCCGTCTGATTCTATCGGCGAAACCCCGGGTTTGCTGAGGGATTTCAGCGCAGCCGCAGGCCCCTCGGGGTGCGGGCGAAGCCACCGCCGGTCAAGGCGTCGCGCACGGTCGACAGGCGGTCGTCCGCGCCGGGATCGAGGACCGAGACGCCGTTGACCTTCTCCACCAGCAATGACTGCAGCCGTCGGCCCCCGACCATGTCCGCCAGTGCGGCCGCCGCGGACCGATTCGCCTCGGCGTCATCGGAGTAGGACAGCAGGGTGCGACCACCCCGCTCCAGGAACCACACCAGCTCCCCGTCGACCAGCACCACCAGGGCACCGGCCTTGCGACCCGGCCGGTGCGCACCGTCGGCCGGCCACGCCAGCGCGGCGCCGTACGGGTTGGCCGGATCGGCCGCCGCGAGCACGACCGCCTGGTAGGCGCGGCGCTCCTGGTCGACGTCGTCGAGGTAGGTGCG
Source organism: Mycobacterium sp. (assembly GCA_032162385.1). Lineage (GTDB taxonomy): Bacteria > Actinomycetota > Actinomycetes > Mycobacteriales > Mycobacteriaceae > Mycobacterium. The sequence goes on along the minus strand of JAVRPF010000188.1, from coordinate 1,958 downwards.
TAGCCGGTCCACGGTGGACGCCACCGCGAACTGGGCGCCCCCCAGCGATTCGACGAAGTAGCCGCGCTGGCACTTGCCGGCATCCTCGAATGCACTGAGCACCTTGTAGAGCATCGCGACCCCACCGGGCATGCCTTCGGACGAACCCTTCGTCAGCACGCCGTAGCGGTTCAGCAGCAGCTCAGCCTGGAAGTGGGCGCGCACCGTCGATTCGGGTTCGGCGGGCGGGAGCGCCGACCACCGGCCGGCGACCGTCGGCTCGGACGTGCGGGTCTGCGCGTGGGCGACGCTGTAACGACTCAACCGGGGGGGACGCTGCCGCTGACGGTGCGCGCCGCCCCGCCGGCCAGTGCCGTGTAACAGCGCACGCACGGGGGAGAACGTGTCGCCGGTGACCCAGCCGGCCCAGATCAGTTCCCAGAGCGCGGTTTTGAACCGCTCGGAATCGGCTTCGCGGTCACCGCCGAGCTGTCGGAAGAAGTACGCCCCGCCGGCCAGACCGTTGGAGCCGAGCGTGTCCATGATCGCCCGGTGGACGTCGGTGAACTCGATCTCGGCCGCCGCAGCCAACGTCAACGGCGCCGAGTCGGCGGAGTGAAAGGCGATCCAGCCGTCGTTGCCGCCGATCTGACCGGCGCCCGACCACGTGACCTCGCCCGCCGCCAACAGCTCGTCGAGCATGGCAGGCGAGTAGTCGCGGACCCGCTGGCCGAACACCAGCGGTTCGACCGCCGACGCCGGAATCGGCACGCCCGCAAGCTGTTCGATTACGGCGGCCAGACCGTCGATGCCAGACACCTGGGCTCGGCCCACCAGCTGCCACGCGGGCAGGAACCGGGCATAGGCCGCCGTGCTCACCGGTTCGACCTGTGCGCGCAACGCGGCCAGCGACCGACGGCGCAGGATCTTGAGCACGTCGGCGTCGCACCACTGGTCAGCGTCACCGGTCGTGAGAAACTCGCCGCGCACCAGCTTCCGGTCGACGGCCATCCGGCCCAGGACGTCGGCGGTGACGCGCAACCCCAGCCCGAACCGGGTGGCGGCGTCGTGGGTGGTGAACGGCCCGTGGGTGCGGGCGTAGCGACCGAGCAGTTCGCCGAGCGGATCGGACACCGAGTCGGTGAAACTGGCTGGCACCCCTACTGGGACGGCAATGCCGACGCCGTCGCGCAGCAGCCCGACGTCCTCGATCGCCACCCACCACGTCTGACCGGCGAACGAGACCGTCAACACCCGTCGCGCCGACCGAAGGCCCTCGAGCCAGCCGCCGACGTCGTCAGTGGTAGACCGCACCAGGATCTCGTCCTCGGTCAGCGGGCCGAGCAGCCGCAGCAGGTCGGCTACCCCCTCGGCGTCGCGCGCCGCGCGTTCGGCGGTCAGGTGCTGCAGTTGGGCGTTGGTGGACGCGATGATCTGCGGGTCGAGCAGTTCGCGCAGTTCGACGCGGCCCAGCAGTTCGGCCAGCAGCACGCTGTCCAGTGACAGCGCGGCGGCCCTGCGCTCGGCCAGCGGGCTGTCGCCCTCGTACATGAACGCGCCGACGTAGCCGAACAGCAATGACGCCGCGAACGGTGACGGGGTCGCCGTCTCGACTTCGAGCAGCCGAATGCGCCGCTGCGCAACGCGATTCATCACCTCGCGCAAGGTCGGCACGTCGTAGACGTCCTGCAGGCATTCCCGGACGGTCTCCAGCACGATCGGGAAGTCGGGGTACTTGCGGGCCACGTCGAGCAGTTGTGAGGCACGTTGGCGCTGGTGCCACAGTGGCGACCGCTTGCCGGGATGCCGCCGCGGGAGCAGCAACGCCCTGGCCGCGCACTCGCGGAACCGGGACGCGAACAACGCCGATCCGCCGACCTCGTCGGTGACGATGGGATCGATCTCGTCGGCGTCGAACACGAACAGGTCCGCGCCAGGGGGCGCGTCCTCGGTGTCGGGCAGTCGCACGATGATGCCGT
>JAVRPF010000187.1:0-3715 GCA_032162385.1 Mycobacterium sp. | reverse complement strand
GCCTGCTCGGCATGCTCGGGCTTCGGATGTCGGAGGCCTGCTCGACCGACATCACCGACATCCGCTACGAGGCCGGGTACGAGCTGCTGCACGTGCTCGGCAAGGGCGCCAAGCCCGCCGACATCCCGTTGCCGATCCCGGTGCTCCGAGCGGTGCGGGAAGCCGTCGACGGCCGCACCACGGGGCCGATCCTGCGGACCCGGACCGGACGGCGGATGGACCGAGCCGGAGCCAGTCGCGCGCTCACCCGGGTCGCGCACGCCGCTGGTATCACCCGGCAGATCAGCCCGCACGGCCTGCGCCGCACGTTCTGCACCACTGGGCTGGTCGCGGGCATCGGCATCCGAGACATGCAGTACGCGATGCGCCACGCCGACCCGCGCACCACCATGCGTTACGACACGGCCAGGGCCAATCTCGACCGTCATGCCGCCCACGCCGTCGCGGCCTACCTGGCCGGCATGAGCACCAGCTGACGAGCCGCCCGGCCTAGGGAGGCACCGAACACAACCGGCATTGTGCGCGGATCGTGTTCAGCCAGGATGGCCGAGCACGGACCCGGGCCCTACGGTGGTGATCCGCGCTCCGTAGACGCCGATTCGTCGAGGAGAACCATGGCAACGTCGCTGCTAGCCATCGTCGTGGACTGCCGCGACTCCTTCTCGCAGGCGAACTACGGGGCCACGGCCCTGGACCACCAGGTGTCGGAACGAAACGCGAACGAGTACGAGGTCAGTGACCCGTCGAGTGGTGGCACCCCGCTGTACTTCATGAATGTCCCAGAGGCGAAGACCGTGAAGAACCGGCTGCATATCGACATCTCCACCGACGGATCCATCGAGAACGCGGTGGCAAGGCTGGTCGCCGGGGGAGGCAGCCTCGTCGAGATGCGCCAGGACCCGGCCACGCTCGCGAATCCGGACACGTGGGCGGTTATGCAGGACCCGGAAGGCGACGAGTTCTGCGTGCTCAACGCCGACTCGGTCACCGGCATGGCCTGACCAAGGTTCTTCGCAAGAGGGCTCGGGGGCGGCGTCCGTTCGGGAACCTCATGTGCTCTGTAGCGCGCGGAAGTGATGATGCTCCCAAGCGCAGCCGGGATCCCCTTGCACCCGGGAGCCAGTGAGGGCGCCCCGTCCGTATAGTGCGCCCCCGACGCCCCCTTGGGCATGGGTAAGTTGTTGACTGGGCGGCAAGCGGGTTCATTTCACTGTGCCGCTGCCTCAGTGGTCGTGGCTTCCGCGCGCGTTGCCGGAAGGCGATGAGCCCGTTGACTCAGGGGTTGGTCGAGAGGTTCGGATCGGTTTTCGGCATGGTGGCCGCGAGACCGACGATTCCGGCGCAGAGGAGGGCCGGGACGGCCATCGTGTGGTGCAGTCCGAGGTGGCTGACGAGGAAGCCGATGATGGCTGGGCCGGTGAGGAAGGCGGCGTAGCCGAACGTGACGACGACGGCTAGGACGCGGCCGCCGCCGATGTGTCCGGCGATCGCGTAGACCTGGGGCGCGATCATGCCGACGCCGAGTCCCACCAGGGACCAGCCGGCGAGCAGCAGCGGCAGGCCGGCGACCAGCGTGACGGTTGCATATCCGACGGCGGCGCAGGCAGCGCCGGACCGCACCACCGTGCGTCGGCCGTAGCGGGCGACGAGGCGGTCCCCGATGAGGCGGATGAGGACCATGCAGCCACTGACCGCGACCAGGCCGATGGCCCCGGTGGTGGAGTCAACGTGCCCGACCTCGGTGACGTGCAGCGCGGACCAGTCGGTGGCGGTGCCTTCGGACAGCCCGAATGCCAGCGCCATGAGCGCGAGCAGCCAGGCCACCGGTGGGATCTTCGTCCGGCTGCCGTCGGCGTTGCGCGGGACGACCGCGGTCGGTGGGGTGATCCTGATCGTGACGGCCAGCGCCGCGACGGCGAGCGCGGTCAGGAACAGCATCAGCGGCAGGACCACCGCGGCTCCGTCGAGGTCGAATAGCGTTGCTATCCCCAGCACACTTCCGGCGCCGATGAAACTGCCCACCGACCAGAGCGCGTGGAACATGCTCATGACGGGCCGCTGCCGCGCGCGTTCGACCTGCACACCGATGGCGTTCATCGCCACGTCCATGGCCCCGTTGCCGAGCCCGAGCAGCACCGCTGCCGCGACCGCGACCGGGAAAGTTGTGGCGAAGGCGACGGTGATCGCCGCGGCAATGAGCAAAGGGAGGCTAGCCAACGCCACCTGGCGGGCGCCCACCGTGTCGGACAGTCGCCCGCCGACTTGCATGGCCGTGATGGCGGCCAGCCCGGCCGCGAAGAGCAGGACCGAGATGTCGCCGGCTCCGATGTCCAGCCGCTCGCGGATGGATGGCAGGGCTCCGCCGTAACCGCCGAGGATGAGCCCGTTCACTGCGAACAGAAGTGCCACCGCGACGACTGACCGCTTGGTGGCGAGGCGTGCGGTGAGTGGCTGGGGATTGGTGCCGACGGAGAGCGTGGTCATCTGGATCAGTCCCGGGTCGTGGTGGGCGGGTAGGTGGGGTGCTTCGCCTTGGGATGTCTGCGGCACTGACGGGGGTCGCTCGGCTTTGCGACTTCTGCCGGTTAGGGCGACGGTGCGGTGGGCGCGCATCGGTGCGAAGGGCCAGAGCTTGGTGTTCGACCGTTATGTACGATCGTACACTATGTGGTGTACGATCGTCCACATGACCTCTTCGACCGACTACTTCGCGGGTGACCCGCGCACGAACCGTGAGCGCATGCTCGCCGGCGACCTCTACATCGCCGACGACCCCGAGAACGGGCGGCGTGCCCAGCGGGCGGTGCGGCTTGCCCACGCGTATCACCGGGCGGCCGTGGACGATGAGGCGGCGGCGCGACCGATTTTGGCCGAGTTGGTCGGCGAACTCGGCGAGGGCGCTTTCGTCAAGCCCCCGCTGTACGTGGACTACGGCGAGCACATCCGTATCGGCCCGGGGACCTTCATCAACTACAACCTCACCGCGCTCGACGTCGCGGCCATCACCATCGGCGCGGACTGCCAGATCGGACCCAATGTGCAACTGCTGACCCCGACCCACCCGATCGAGCCGCAGCCTCGGCGCGACAGGCTGGAAGCCGCTAACCCGATCACCATCGGCGACAACGTGTGGCTCGGCGGCGGTGTGATCGTCTGCCCCGGCATCACAATCGGCGACAACAGCGTGATCGGTGCCGGTTCCGTCGTCACCAGGGACATCCCGGCCAACGTCGTCGCCGTCGGCAACCCCGCGCGGGTCCTCCGGCAGATCTGAGCGCCCGCATGCCCCCAGCGCCCGCACCCGCCGCGCGCCGCCACGACCCCGAACGGCGCGACCGGATCATCGACGCCTGCCTCGACGTGATCGCCGAGTCCGGCGTCGCAGGCACATCGCACCGCAAGGTCGCCCAGGCCGCCGATGTCCCCCTCGGGTCCATGACCTACCACTTCAGCGGGATGAACGACCTGCTCAGCGAGGCCTTCTCTCGTTTCGCGCGGACCACCAGCAATGCCTTCGAGGAGCGAATGGCGGCCGCCCACGACGCCGACACCGCCAAACAGGCGGTCGCCGACACCGTCACACAGGTGGTTTTCAGCAACCAGCGCGATCTCGTCCTCACCCACGAGCTCTACACACTGGCGGCCCGGGATCCCGCCTTTCGCGACATCACCAACGCCTGGATGGCTCGCAGCCGACGAACCCTCGAGCAGTACT
>JAVRPF010000186.1:0-6063 GCA_032162385.1 Mycobacterium sp. | reverse complement strand
CGCGACCAACACCTCGCGTTGGTGGAACGGTTGCGCGAGAAGCTCGCCGTCGCCGCACGTGGCGGCTCCGAACGCGCGCGCGAGCGTCACGTCAGCCGGGGCAAGCTATTGCCGCGCGACCGAGTCGACGGACTGCTCGATCCGGGCAGCCCGTTCCTGGAGCTGACCCCCCTTGCCGCAGACGGCATGTACGACGACGAGTGCCCCGGCGCCGGACTGATCGCCGGCATCGGCCGGGTGTCGGGCCGCGAGTGCATGATCGTGGCGAACGACGCGACCGTCAAGGGCGGCACCTACTACCCGATCACCGTCAAGAAACACCTTCGCGCACAGGAGATCGCGGGCCAGAACCGGTTGCCGTGCATCCACCTGGTCGACTCCGGCGGTGCGTTCCTGCCCCGCCAGGACGAAGTGTTCCCCGACCGCGAGCACTTCGGCCGGATCTTCTTCAACCAGGCCAACCTCAGCGCCGACGGCATTCCGCAGATCGCCGCCGTGCTCGGATCCTGTACCGCGGGTGGCGCATACGTGCCCGCCATGAGCGACGAAGCCGTCATCGTGCGCAACCAGGGCACCATCTTCCTGGGCGGACCCCCGCTGGTGAAGGCCGCCACCGGTGAGGTGGTGACGGCGGAGGATCTCGGCGGCGGGGACATGCACTCCAAGATCTCCGGCGTCACCGACCATTTGGCGCACGACGACCGCGACGCGTTGCGCATCGTGCGACGGATCGTCGCGACGTTGGGCCCGCGTACTGCGACGCCGTGGGACGTCACGCCAACCGTCGAGCCGGTCGCCGACCAGACCGAGTTGTACGACGTGGTGCCCATCGATTCGAAGGTGCCCTACGACGTGCACGAGGTGGTCACCCGCATCGTCGATGGCGGCGACTTCGCCGAGTTCAAGGCGGAATACGGCTCGACGCTGGTGACCGGGTTCGCGCGCATTCACGGCCACCCGGTGGGCATCGTCGCCAACAACGGCGTGCTGTTCGGCGAATCCGCCATGAAGGGCGCCCATTTCATCGAGCTGTGCGACAAGCGTCAGACGCCGCTGCTGTTCCTGCAGAACATCGCGGGCTTCATGGTGGGTCGCGACTACGAGGCGGGTGGCATCGCCAAGCACGGCGCCAAGATGGTCACCGCCGTCGCCTGCGCGCGCGTACCCAAGCTGACGGTGGTGATCGGCGGCTCCTACGGCGCGGGCAACTACTCGATGTGTGGCCGGGCGTATTCGCCGCGGTTCCTGTGGATGTGGCCGAACGCCAGGATCTCGGTGATGGGTGGCGAGCAGGCCGCCTCGGTCCTGGCCACGGTCCGCGGCGACATGACCGCCGCCGAGGAAGAGGCGTTCAAGGCGCCGATCCGCGAGCAGTACGAACACCAAGGCAACCCGTACTACTCCACCGCACGGTTGTGGGACGACGGTGTCATCGATCCCGCTGACACCAGAACCGTCGTGGGACTGGCACTTTCGGTTGTCGCACAGGCTCCGCTGGAGTCAGTGTCCTACGGCGTCTTCAGGATGTAGAGGGCAGATGAGCTTCGATGATCAGGGCAAGCGAAGCGACGGAATGTTCAACACCGTTCTGGTCGCCAACCGCGGCGAGATCGCCGTGCGGGTGATCCGCACGCTGCGCGCCATGGGTATCCGCTCGGTGGCGGTGTTCAGCGACGCCGACGCAGGCGCCAGGCACGTCGCCGAGGCCGACGTCGCAGTGCGCATCGGTCCGGCGCCGGCGCGTCAGAGCTATCTCGACATCGAGGCCGTCGTCACCGCCGCCCGCCGCACCGGTGCGCAGGCCGTTCATCCCGGCTACGGATTCCTTTCGGAGAACGCAGCATTCGCGGCGGCACTGCAAGCGGCGGGCATCGCCTTCATCGGCCCGCCGGCCGCGGCGATTCGCATCATGGGCGACAAGATCGCCGCCAAGGCCGCCGTGTCGGCGTTCGGGGTGCCGGTGGTTCCCGGGATCTCGAGGCCGGCCCTGACCGACGACGACCTGATCGGCGGAGCCGCCGAGGTCGGCTATCCGGTGCTGGTGAAGCCGTCGGCCGGCGGCGGAGGCAAGGGCATGCGGGTGGTGCAGCAGGCCGCTGACCTTGCGGCTGCCCTCGTCAGTGCGCGCCGCGAGGCGGCTTCGGCATTCGGTGACGACACGCTCTTTCTGGAACGGTTCGTTTTGAATCCCAGGCACATCGAGGTTCAAGTGCTCGCCGACGGCTACGGAAACGTCGTGCACCTCGGCGAGCGCGAGTGCAGCCTGCAACGCCGCCACCAGAAGGTGATCGAGGAGGCGCCGTCACCGCTGTTGGACGCCGAGACCCGCGCGCGGATCGGGGCCGCGGCGTGCGACACCGCGCGCAGCGTGGACTACACCGGTGCTGGCACGGTCGAGTTCATCGTCTCCGCCGACCGGCCCGACGAGTTCTTCTTCATGGAGATGAACACGCGGCTGCAGGTCGAGCACCCCGTCACCGAGATGGTGACCGGTCGCGACCTCGTCGAACAGCAGGTGCGCATCGCGGCCGGGGAGAAGCTGCCGATGGCCCAGGATGACGTCGTGATGACCGGTCACGCCATCGAAGCGCGGGTCTACGCCGAGGATCCCGCCCGCGACTTCCTGCCGACGGGCGGTGCGGTGCTCGACGTGGTGGAACCGGCCGGGTCCGGCGTCCGCGTCGATTCCGGCATCTACGCCGGAACCGTCGTCAGCAGCGACTACGACCCGATGCTCGCCAAGGTCATCACCCACGCCGCCGACCGGCCCGCCGCACTGAAGGCGTTGGACCGCGCGCTCGCCGAGACCGCCGTGCTGGGTGTCACCACCAATGTCGACTTCCTGCGCTTCCTGCTGGCCGACCCCGACGTGGTGGCCGGGCGGCTCGACACCGGGCTGCTCGACCGGCGCACCCCCGACTACCCCGGTGCCGCGGCCGGTGACGACGAACTGATCGCGGCCGCCGCCTACCGCTGGTTGTGCCGTTGGCCGACGCCCGCCGCGTTCGGCGACCTGTGGGACGTGCCGTCGGGTTGGCGGATGGGGGAGCGGGCGCCCACCACCGTCCGGTACCGGGCCGGCGAGCGCACCGACCACGTCCACCTGACGGGTTCGCCCACAGCCGCCACGGCCCAGATCGAGGACGGCGAAACCCGCGCGCTCACCGCGACTCTCGACGGCAACGCCCTCGTCGTCACCCTCGACGGGCTTCGTACCGAATACGTCGTCGCGGGGACCGACGGGCAGACTTGGCTGGCAGGGAACGGACGTACGACGGTGGTCGAGGAGGTCCGGGAGGCACCCGTTCGTCCCGACGACGAACACCGCGGCGATGCGGAACTCGTCAGCCCCATGCCGGGTTCGGTGGTGGCCGTGGGAGTCAACGACGGCGCGCAGGTCGCGGCGGGCACCGTCGTCATCACCGTCGAGGCGATGAAGATGGAACATCAGCTCTCGGCGCCGGTCGACGGCGTCGTCGAACTACTCGTCGCCGTCGGCGACCAGGTCAAGGTGGGCCAGGCGCTGGCCCGGATCACCGTTTCAACCGAGGAGTCCGCGTCATGAGCGACTTTCTGTCCACCGGCACCCTGCCGGATCACTACGAGCAGTTGGCCAAGACGGTCCGCGATTTCGCCCAGAGCGTCGTGGCGCCGGTCGCCGCCCAGCACGATGCCGAGCACTCGTTCCCGTATGAGGTCGTGTCGGGGATGGCCGACATGGGGCTGTTCGGCCTGCCGTTCCCCGAGGAGTACGGCGGCATGGGCGGCGACTACTTCGCGTTGTGCCTGGCACTCGAGGAACTGGGCAAGGTCGACCAGAGCGTGGCCATCACGCTGGAGGCCGGTGTGTCGCTGGGTGCGATGCCGGTGTACCGCTTCGGCAACGAGGAGCAGAAGCAGGAGTGGCTGCCTCTGCTCGCCAGCGGCAAGGCGCTCGGCGCGTTCGGTCTCACCGAGGCAGGCGGCGGCACCGACGCGGGCGCCACGAAGACCACCGCCAAGCTCGACGACGGGCACTGGGTCATCAACGGATCCAAGCAGTTCATCACCAACTCGGGCACCGACATCACCAAGCTGGTGACCGTGACCGCCGGTACCGGGGAAACCGCTGGCAAGAAGGAGATCTCGTCAATCCTGGTGCCCGTGCCGACGGACGGCTTCACCGCCGAGCCGGCGTACAACAAGGTCGGCTGGAACGCCTCGGACACCCATCCGCTGAGCTTCGACGACGTCCGGGTGCCGCAGGAGAACCTGCTGGGCGAGCAGGGCCGCGGCTACGCCAACTTCTTGCGGATCCTCGACGAAGGGCGGATCGCGATCGCCGCGCTGTCGGTGGGTGCCGCCCAGGGTTGCGTCGACGAGTGCGTCAAGTACGCCAAGGAGCGCGAGGCGTTCGGCGCGGCGATCGGTACCTACCAGGCCATCTCGTTCAAGATCGCCAGGATGGAGGCGCGCGCGTACGCCGCCCGCACCGCGTACTACGACGCTGCCGCGTTGATGTTGGCGGGCAAGCCGTTCAAGAAGGCCGCCGCCATCGCCAAGCTGGTGGCCAGCGAGGCCGCGATGGACAACTCCCGGGACGCCACCCAGGTGTTCGGTGGCTACGGCTTCATGAACGAATACCCGGTCGCCCGGCACTACCGCGACAGCAAGATCCTCGAAATCGGCGAAGGAACAACCGAAGTGCAGTTGATGCTGATCGCGCGGGAGGCCGGTCTGTGACTGAGAAGCGCGTTGTCGTCCAGCGCGGGTTGTGGTTCGAGGAGTTCGAGTCCGGCGTGCTTTACCAGCACCGCCCCGGTCGCACCGTCACCGAAGCCGACAACGTGCTGTTCACCACGCTCACCATGAACACCCAGGCGCTGCATCTGGATGCGGCATTCGCCGAGACGCAGGAGCCGTTCCGGCAACGCCTGGTGAACTCGATGTTCACGCTGTCCACGCTGGTCGGCCTGTCGGTGGCGCAACTGACGCAGGGCACCATCGTGGGCAACCTCGGCTTCGGTGAGGTGGCGTTCCCCAAGCCGCTCTTCCACGGCGACACGCTGTATGCCGAGACCGAGGTGACCGACAAGCGGGAGTCCAAGAGCAGGCCGGGGGAGGGTATCGTCACCTTCTCCCACGTCGGTCGCAACCAGCACGGCGACGTGGTCGCGACCGCGTCCCGAAAGACGATGGTGCGCAAACGCCCCGCTGACGCCGAGGAGTCCTGATGGCGCTCGACCAGACCGGCCCCGGCTGGCTGTTCTGCCCTGCCGACCGCCCGGAACGCTTCGAAAAGGCTGCCGCCGCAGCCGATGTGGTCATCCTCGACCTGGAGGACGGCGTGGCGGCCAAGGATCGGGAGGCCGCCCGCGGCGCGCTGATCGACACGCCACTCGACCCCGGCCGGACCGTGGTGCGAGTCAATCCGGTCACCACCCCCGATCACGAACTCGACCTGAAGGCGTTGGCGCGCACCGAGTACACCACCGTGATGCTGGCCAAGACCGAAGCCCCAGAGCAGATCGCCTCCCTGGCGCCGCTGGACGTGGTGGTGTTGATCGAGACGCCGTTGGCCGCGCTGGTGGTCGCCGAACTGGCGCGGGTCGACAACGCCTTCGCCGTGATGTGGGGCGCCGAGGACCTGTTCGCGGTGCTTGGGGGCACGGCGAACCGCAACGCCGAGGGCAGCTACCGCGACGTGGCCAAGCACGTGCGGTCGCAGACGTTGCTTGCGGCCAAGGCGTACGGGCGGATGGCCCTGGACTCGGTGTACCTCGACATCAAGGACCTCGACGGCCTGCGCGCCGAGACCGACGACGCGGTAGCCGTGGGATTCGACGCCAAGGTGGCCATCCACCCCACCCAGGTGGCGGTCATCCGGGCCGGCTACGCGCCGACCGAGGAACAGGTGACTTGGGCGCGACACGTGCTGGATGCGGTCCGCAGTGAACGCGGCGCCTTCCAGTTCGAGGGCATAATGGTAGATGCCCCAGTGCTGCGGCGAGCAGAGCGCATCGTCGCGCTAGCGCCTCACCCCGGCAGCTAGCGGACAGGCCTCCCACCAGAGGTTTTGCTCTG
>JAVRPF010000185.1:0-2610 GCA_032162385.1 Mycobacterium sp. | reverse complement strand
TCTCCTTCACCACCACGGCGAACGTGCCATCACGCCGGGTGATGGAGCGGATCGGCATGACGCACGACCCGGCGGACGACTTCGACCATCCCAAGCTGCCGGGCCACCGCCTTGCGCGGCACGTGCTCTACCGTCTGCGCCCGCCGGTGGACTCGGGGGTCTGACCCGAACCGGGTCAGACCCCCGGTCAGATCAGGCGCAGGTGTTGTCGGTGGGGTCGCGGACGCAGATGCGACCGATCACGAACCGGGTCGGGTCGACCTCGTTGTCCTTGTCGACCGACCAGGCCACGATCCGGTACTTGTGATGGTGGTCGTAGATCGGGAACTGGAACGTCCAGTTGGTCGAGGTCGCACCGGGACTGGCGAGGGTCGCCAGTATCGAGGTGAACGTGGGCTGCCAGCAGCCCTCTTTAGCCGTGCTGGTGGCCGGCCCACAATTGTACTCGGCGTGCTCGATGTTGCGCACCGAGACATACACCTTCGCGATACCGGGATTCGCCCCGCCCGAGTCGACGGCCGTGCCGCTGACCTGGATGTAGTACGGCACGTTGTACAGGCCGGTGGCCGTGTTGAAAGGCGGATGGAAGATCTGCCGGAACACCGGGCTGGTGATGGAGGTATCGGGAGGACTGCCGTTCGCCGACACGAGCACCGAGTGGGTGTCCGGCGTGGGATCGTGCTGTCCGCCGCCGTCCACCGCGCTTGCCTGGATCAGGAACGGCCCGCCGTCGAGCGGCGCCGGGAAGCTGGTCGACCAGTTGGTGCTGGCGCCACCCGGATTGGCCAGGGAGGCCAGGTTCTCCTGGTAGGTCTTCGACCACTTCTGGAGGGACGAGTCCCACCAGGCGCCGCTGTTCTTGTTCTTGATCGCCACCAGCACCTTTGCGACGCTGGTGTTGTCGGTGGCCGAGCCGGTCACGCTGACCGTGCCGGTGTTGGACAGGGTCGCGCCGTCGGCCGGCGCGGCGATCGTGGTGGTGGGCTTCGGCCCGATCGCGCCGCCGAGTGCGAACGCGTACAGGAAGCCGTCCGAACTGGTGACGAAGACGTGGCCGTCGGCGAGGGCGGGCGAGCCGTAGATGAAGCCGCCGGTGGCGTACTGGAACAGCTTGGCTCCGTTCAGCCCGAAGCCGAACAGCTTGCCGCTCATGTCGCCCACGAACAGCACCCTGTTCCCAGGCGCGCCGGTGATCGCCGGTGACGAGATCACCTCTTGCGTGTTGACGCCGAAGTCCTGGGTCTTCCAGTTCTTCAGCCCCGTGATGGCGTTGATCGCGTACACGCCCGCGCCGTATCCGACGTAGATCACGCCGTTCAGGTAGGCGGCGGTCGACCGAGTGGCGCCGGGGACGGCCAGCACCGAGTCGGTGCGGATCGAGAACTGCCAGATCTTGATCCCGGTGCGCAGGTTGAGTGCGTACAGGATGCGATCCTTACCGGCCACGTAGACGACGCCATCAGCGAAGCCGTTGACTCCCGGCGCGGTGATCGTCGGGCCAGCTCCGACATCGTTGTCCTGAGCGAAGATCTGCGTCTGGAAGCGCCACACCCGCGCCCCGGTGAGGGCGTCGACGGCGTACACGGCGCAGTCGGGGCTGGAGCCGCCGAACACGATCAGGGCACGGCCGTTGACGTCGGTCGCGAACGCCGGCGGCGACCACGATCCGGCCAGGTTCGCGCCGCCGTAGTCACCTGTGATCGACTTCGTCCACTTCAGGGAGCAGTCGGTGGCCGCATTTGGATCGACGGCGTTGACGGCGAACTCGTCTCCGCCGTCATCGGCGCCCGTGATCCCGTTCTCACCGAAGTAGACGACCAGACCGCTGCCGTCGGGATCGACCACGGTCGGCGACGAGGAGATGTTGCCGGGCGTGGTGTAGGTGCAGATCGTGGTGCCGGTGGAGGCGTCGACCGCGTACATCTTGTGGTCGTTGGCGCCGAAGTAGACGACGTTGTTCACGATCGCAGGAGAGCTCTGGATCGAAGCCGCGAGCTGCAGCACCCACTGGCGGTCGCCGGTTGCCACATCGTAGGCGCTGATGGCGCCCATCTGGTTGGCCGCGTAGACCAAATCCTTGTTGAGCGAGGTGCTGTGCGCGACGACCGGGGAGGTGTAGCTGGAGGAGCCGGTATTGGCGGCCCAGTCGAGGCCTATCGTCGCGGCGTTGCTGCTGTTGAAGGTGCTGTCGGTGGAGACGCCGGTGTGGGTGGGGTCGTGATGGAACATCGTCCAGTCATCTGCCAGCGCGCCGCTGGCAGTCACGCTGGAGACCAGTGCGATCAGCGCCGCAACGCCAAGCAATGACCGCTTACGCCAGATACCTGCCTTGAACACACGAACCTCCCTCATCGGCGGATGGGCTCCAAGCACCTGGCGATGGCCTGCTCTCCACCATCGGGTGCATCCGCTCGGCCCACCCGAGCATCAGTCCACCGAAGGTTCCGATCGGAACCCGTCACGCAACTCTACGAGCCTCCGGCCGGACAGTCAACCGTCGAGCCGAAGCAGCTCCTGCCCGCTCGTCACCTGGTCGCCCTCCGCCACCGACACCGACTCGACCGTGCCCGAGCGCCGGGCGACAATCTCGTTCTCCATCTTCATCGCCTC
>JAVRPF010000184.1:0-4283 GCA_032162385.1 Mycobacterium sp. | reverse complement strand
CCGTTGGCCTTCGTGGTACTGGTCGCAGTGGGCGCCGACTACAACATGCTCTTGGCGTCGCGAATGCGCGACGAGTCTCCGCACAGCTTGCGGTACGGCATCATCCGCACCCTTGGTTCGACAGGTGGTGTGATCACCGCGGCGGGGCTGATCTTCGCCGCCTCGATGGGCGGGCTCTTGTTCTCCAGCATCGGCATTGTGATCCAGGGCGGTTTCGTGATCGGCGTGGGAATTCTGCTGGATACCTTCGTGGTGCGCACCATCACGGTGCCTGCCATCGCGGCGCTGGTGGGGCGGGCGAGCTGGTGGCCGTCACGAGCGGGCGCAATGTGGTCATCGTCGTCGAAGTCCCCGCCACCAGCCGAACGTGCCGAGCAGCCGAGTTAGCAGAGGCCCGCCATGTATGTGAAACTACGAAACGAAACCGAGCGGTTAGGAGTAGGGATGAAGAAGCTCCTTACGGTGCTGGTTTCTGTCGGTGTCACAGGATGTTTCGGCGTCGGGAGCGCGACCGCCGATGACTCGCTGGCCCCAGGGCCGCAGGCGCCCGGGACGCCGATCCCCGCGACGTCAAACCCCGGGACCGCGTACGCTCTGGGCGGCGCTCACGTGCTCGGTATTCCTTATGACGAGTACATCCGTCGCACGGGCGCGGACTGGTTCCCGGGTATGAAGCGTCAGAAAGTCGACTATCCCGCAGGACAGGTCCAGGGCCACGTCCTGGAGCGCCTGTTCCCCGGCATAGGCCGGGTGGGGGAGGAGATCTATCCCGGCATTGGTTTGGACGGCCCCAGCATCGGCGAGTCGGTCGACGAAGGACAGGGCAACCTCGAAACGGCCATCCGCAACGGTGGCCCCGGGCGGGCAATGGGGCTGTCCGAGGGAGCGTTCGTGCTCAACGCCGTGAAGGCACAACTGGCAAATGATCCGACCGCTCCGCCGCCAGATCAACTGAGCTTCGCGACGTTTGGCGACCCGCTCGCGAAGACGCCCTTCGGGGAGAGTTTCCTGACCCAGATGTTTCCCGTCGGCAGCGTCGTGCCCGCGATGGACTACCGCATGCCGGCTCCGGTGGAGAGCCAGTACCACACCGACCAGTTCGTCTCTGCCTACGACAGCATCGCCGACTTTCCCGACCGGCCGGACAACATGTTTGCCCTTGCCAACTCGATCGCCGGCCTGGCTACCGGTCACACCGCGATTGCGTTCACCAACCCGAGCAATGTTCCGCCGCAGAACATCAGAACGACGGTCAACTCAAGGGGTGCGACGACGACGACGTACTTGATCCCCGAGCAGCACCTTCCTCTTGTGCTGCCCTTCAAGTACCTTGGGTACCCGGAGGACACGCTGAATCAGCTCGATGCGATATTGCTCCCCCGGGTGAATGCGGGTTATTCGCGGAACGACGATCCGGCGGCCGCACCGGTGCAGGTGGACCCGGTGCACGGCTTCGACCCGTTGAAGGTCACGGCGCCGGCGAACGAAGCGACGTTCGGTGGCGGCGGCGATCCCATTTCCGAGCTCGTCAACGGTGCGATGTCCGTGCTGTCCCCCCACGGCGCGGGCTGACGACGACGCCAAGCCGACCCATTCGACGAGTTAGTACGGACGTGATGTGACGCCTACCGCCCAGCCATCCATTGTCTCGATGCTGCACGGACGTGCCAGCCTGCGCCCCGATGACGTGGCGTTCACCTTCACCGACTACGGCGACGACCCGGCGGGTGTCACCGAGAGTCTCACGTGGGCGCAATTGTCCCGCCGAACGTTGAACGTCGGACACGAGCTCAGCCGTCATGCGTCGGTCGGAGACCGGGCGGTGATCCTGGCTCCGCAGAGTCTTGACTACATTCTGGCCTTCCTGGGATCCATGCAGGCTGGGCTGATCGCGGTGCCGCTCCCGTTGCCGCATCGCGGCTCGAGTCACGAGCGTGTGGGCGCGATCTTTGCCGACACTTCGCCCTCGGTCGTTCTCACCACCTCCGCGGTCGCTGGCGATGTCGGCGATTATGTTGATCAAGCACGCCTGGATGCTGTTCCGAAGATCGTAGAAATCGATTCGATGAATCTGGACGTCGATCTCGGACCAAGCATCGAGACGGCTGATGTGCCCAGCATCGCGTATTTGCAGTACAGCTCGGGTTCGACCCGGCTGCCAACTGGAGTCATGATTTCGCACCGCAACCTCCAGGTGAATTTCGAGCAGCTGATGCGCATCTATTTCGCGGAGACGAACATCAAATCCACAACGGATACCACTTTCGTGTCGTGGTTGCCCTTCTACCACGACATGGGTTTGGTGCTGGGCGTCTGCGCACCCATCCTGAGCGGCTATCGCGCCGCATTGACGAGCCCGATTGCGTTCTTGGAAAGGCCGGCCAGATGGATACGAGCGCTGGCCGAGAATTCTCGTGCTTTTTCGGCGGCGCCCAACTTCGCCTTTGACCTGGCCGCCCGTAAAACCACCGACAGTGACCTGGCCGGACTCGACCTTGGCGGGATGCTGGGCATCATCAACGGCGCCGAACGTGTCGACCCGGAAACTTTGGGACGCTTCGCAGATCGGTTTGCTCACTTCAATTTTCGGGACCACATGCTGCGTCCTTCATACGGCCTGGCGGAGGCGACTGTCTTCGTCGCGGCCGGCACCTGGAGTGAATCGTCGCCAGCGGCCCACTTCGATGTCGGAGAATTGGCCGCGGGCCGCGTTCAGCGGTGTGCGGCCGGGACCGGTACGGCGCTGGTCAAATACAAGGTGCCGCAATCGCCCACGCTACGGATCATCGACAGCGACACACTCCGCGAGTGCCCACCGGGCTTGGTCGGCGAGCTCTGGGTCCATGGCGACAATGTCGCGGCCGGCTACTGGAGCAGGCCACCGGAGGAGCAGCGGTGCTTCGGCGCAACGCTGGTCGACCCGTCGCCTGGCACGCCAGATGGCCCCTGGCTGCGAACCGGTGACCTGGGTTTCATCTCCGAGGGTGAGCTGTTCATTGTCGGCCGCATCAAGGATCTGCTGATCATCCGTGGCCGTAACCACTACCCCGAGGACATCGAGGCGACGGTTCAAGGGATCACACTTGGTCGGGTCGCAGCTATATCGGTCCGGCTGGACAGCACCGAGAAGCTGGTCACCGTCATCGAGCTCAAGAGGCGAGGTGATTCCACGCTAGAGGCAAAGCACTGGCTCAGCGAGATCAAGAGCGACGTCATGTCTGCGATATCCAATGCGCACGGCTTGAACGTCGGGGATCTCGTTCTGGTGCCGCCAGGCTCGATTCCGACCACGACGAGCGGCAAGATTCGGCGCGCCGCCTGCGTCGAGCAGTACAGCCAGAACCAATTCAGCCGGTTGGACGCCTAAGCCCAGCCGACGAATCACCGATGTCGGTCACTGTCCTGGTAATGGCCCTTGCCGTCAGTGTCGAACCGTTCCGAAATTGCTGCGGCGGCCCCTATCCCGTGTCGCAGCTGCTGTCCGGCCTCGACTACGTGATGAATCATCGTGATGAATCATCACCAGCGACGACAGCTTGAGGGATCGGCCGGGGCCGACGCTACACTCCGGCCAACCCCGCGCCGAGCAGCACGCAACCGACCGCGGCCAGTAGGACGGCTACGTCGCGGCGGCATCGCCTCCGCACCCAGTCCTGCAGTGCCGACAGCGTTGCGCGGGTGCGGTTGGGGGCGACCAGGTAGGAGACCAGCGGGAGCTCCACGAACCCGAACGCCACCACGTTGAACAGCAGTAGGGCGCCGACCTGGGCGGCGGGCGCGGCGTCGGAGGCGGCCATGAGTGCCAGTACGGCGAGATAGTCGACGGACGGCAGCGCGATGCCGAGGCCCGCGACGCCCGCCGTCCACAGCGAACGGTCGTCGAGAAGTCGCCGTGCGCGCGTGGCAAGCGGTCCCGGCTTTCGGTCGGCTCGCCCCGCAGCTTCGGCGCCGCGCTTGCCGATCACGCCCGTGGCCACCACCGCCGCATTGACCAGGAGCACCGCGCCGACCACGATCTGCACTCTGGGCAACGTGAAATCGGCTGACCCCAAGGCCGGTCGCAGCACGAACAGCGCGATGAGGCCCACCGTGATGCCCATCGCGAAACCGCCAGTGAGAAAGGCGAGTAGTTGTAGCAGCGGCCGGGGTCGACCGATCATCAGGATCGTCATGCCGATCCGGAATGGCTCCAGGCTGACCGCAACGGCCATCGCCAGGAGCATGATCCACATGACGAGTCGGTTGTTGTCGAGGTTCGCTTAGGCGTCCTGCCGGGTGAACTG
>JAVRPF010000183.1:0-2552 GCA_032162385.1 Mycobacterium sp. | reverse complement strand
TGCGGCTCGCGAGAGCGGATCAACGCGGCGATGCCGGTGACCACTGGGGCGGCATAGCTGGTTCCCGAAATCGGTAGGGACTCTTCGGAACCGGGTGCCGTGTCGATCAGACCCTCGCCTTCGGGATCCAGGGAGACGACCGCCTCCCCAGGCGCAGCCACGTCCACCCACGGCCCGGCCAGACTGAACGTGGACGGGCGCCCGTCCAGGCCGACGGACGCCACGGTGAGGACGTAGTCGTCGTACCACGACGGGCTGGCCACGACGTTCACCGCGTCCCAATCGGGCAGGCCGGGGCGGGCAGGATCGGGCGGCGGATTCTGCTCGTGGCACTGACCAGGACCGCCCACGTTGCCCGCCGCCGCGACGACGACGACGTTCTTGACGTCCACGGCGTAGGCGAGCGCCGCGCCGAGGGCGCCGTCGTCGATCTTGTCGTTCGCGGGTAGGCAGGCGACGGAGGAGATGTTGATCACCGTCGCTCCCGCGTCGGCCGCGGTGCGCACCGCCATGGCGAGGGTCTCGACGTCACCGACGCCCGAGCTGGCGGGGTCGCTCACGCGGCGAAACGCATTGCTGGACTGCCGGATGCCCATGATCGAGGCATCGGGTGCGAGCCCGCCGAACGTGGTGTCGAACGCGTCGACCTCGGCCGCACCGATGATTCCGGCGACAACGGTGCCGTGACCGTCGCAGTCCTGCGTGCCGTCACCGGCTGACACGTAGTCCCCACCGGGGACGAGGTGGGGCAGCAGTCGGTGTCGGGATACGCCGGTGTCGATGACCGCTACCGTCTGACCCGATCCACGGGACAGCCGCCAGACTGCCTGCAGGTCAATCTCGCTCAGCTGCCATTCCGTGCCGACGTCGACAGGCCTGGTCGCCGACCGACAGCGTTCGCTCTGCTCGGTCGCCTCCCGGGGTGTCGGTGACGTCGGTGGGGGCAGCAATGCGTCGTCCACGATCGGGGGTACCACCGCACCGGCCGGAGGAGACGTCAAACCGGCCGCCCACGTGACCGCGATGACGGCGACGACTCGCAGCCCCATCGCGGATGCGGCCGTCATGGCAGAGACGTTCCGCGCACCAACGCGTAGACCCCGCTGACCCAAAAGGCCAGCGGAACCACGGCGACGAGGGCGGCGTACTCCAGCACCTCGATGGCGCGCAGGGCGGCGGCATTGAGCCGCGGGAGACGAGCCGCACCCAGACCGAGTGCGATGATCGCCGCGCTGACCCAACCCACCTGGGCCGGGGTTGCCGTCGCGATGATGGTGAAAGCCGCTGAGACACTGATCAACCCACCGCCAGCCAGTGCCCGTCTGCGCGCCTCGTCGACGTGAGTGCGGACCCGCAGGATCAACACGAAGGCGATCACTGCCGCGAATCCGGCACCGGCCAGGCTCGGCGCAACGTACCGATGGCATCCGACCGCGATGAGGACGGTGCCGAGCGCTGCGGCACCGCTGCATCCCGCGACCAGGCCGGTCAGCGTGGCGTGACCGCGGATCGCGCGTTCGTCATCGTGGGTATCGCCGTCGTCGGTGTGACCGTCGACGACCCGGTCCGTGGCCAGTCCGGACACGAGAATCGAGATCCGGCCGGACATCGCCAATGCCCCGAGAGCGGCGACCGCCAGGATGGCACCCACGGTAGCGACGGCGACAACGCCGACTACCGGAGTGATCACCGCGACTGCGACGAGAGCCGAGAAGCACGCCGACGCAACCAGGGTCGAAGGCGAGTGATCGGTCCACCGCAGCAGTACCAGCGACATGGAGGTCGCGGCCGCGGCCGCGAGGAAGACGTTCGCTGGGTCCGGGCCCGACGGCACCGTCAGAAAGCCCGTCGCGGCGGCCAACGACACCGAGGCGACGGCCGATGCCGCGCTTCGGCCGGTGACGGCCACCGCCGCGGCAATACAGGTTCCGATCGCGGCGATGAGCAGATGGATGCCCGGGTGTCCGGTCAGACCCGTGCACAACGCCAGCGAGCCGAGGACCGCGGCCCAGATGCAGGCGACCTCCGATGTGAACGGCGTGACTTCTGCAGCTGTACCCGCTTCGGCGACCGTTCGGCAGGGACCCCACCGCACCGGTCCGAGCAACACCGCGTCGGACGCGGCAAGGACCAGAAGCTCGCCGTCGTGAACGCCGTTCTCGGCCAGCGTGATCGACTCGTCGAGTGCCGGTCCTGACATGCGGTCCAGTCGCCAGCACTGCGGTGACTCGCGTGGCGGCTGCCCGGCCAACGCCACGATGGTCGGCAGCAGCACCCCGACCGGCGTGCCGTCGGGCAGGGCCACGTCGACCGTGGCCGGTTGGCCGTCCCTGTCGCTCTGAATGGACAGTCGACACACCGACATCGCGTCACCTCCGATAGATGCCCAGCACTGCCACCGTAACCGAGGCGAAGGGGGTGTCCGTGCGGCAAATCTTGCCGCGCCGCGATGGAACGGAATCGGCTACTGCTGCGTCCATTCACCGATGGACTTCGTATGCGCTCCGCGCCTCTCCGCTCCGCAGGCCGACGACGGCGACATCGTCGTCGAG
>JAVRPF010000182.1:0-2977 GCA_032162385.1 Mycobacterium sp. | reverse complement strand
TGTCCGTGCTGCTGTCCACGGTCCGCGATGTGCTGCATACACCACCGGTAGGTGAGGGTCCACTCACCACCGACGGCGCGGTGTCACTGAACCGCGCCCAGGTCAGCGTCGACGTCGAGGATTTCCTCACTCGAGCCACCGCTGCCCTCGACGCGGACCGGGGGGGAGAGCCGGGTGCGACCGTGCAACTCGCCGCCGCCGTCACCGCCCATACCGGTGATTTCCTCGAAGAAGACGCCTTGGAGGAGTGGGCCGTCGGCCTGGCTGAAGAGGTTCGAGCCACCCACATCGCCCTCCTGAGGGCCTTATCTGCACGGCTGCGCGGCGCTGGCGACACTAACGCGGTCGTGCGGTACTCGCTGCGGGTGCTGGAGTACGACTGCTACGACGAGGAGGCCCATCTCGAACTCGTCGGAGTCCTGGTCGACGCGGGTCGCCTCGGCGAGGCACGCCGGCATTACCAGAACTACGTCCGGCGGATGAGGGAGATCGACGTCCAGCCGTGCCCCCAGCCGAAGAAAACGCGACGGGGGTCAGTCGCGGGCTAGCGGGCGGGAATCGAACCACGCGAGCCTGAAACATTCAACTAAGGGACTTTCCCCGGTCTCCGTTGTTGTGCTCCGCTGCTTGATCGAGGGCGGTCAGGCGAGCGTGGACGATCTCGGCGTCGGGGACGCCGAGATCGGTGTAGAGCGCTAGGGCGTAATGCCAGTGATTGCGGGCCTGGTCGAGATCGCCGGCAACCTGGTGGATCTGGGCAAGGCCGTTGTGGGCGCGGGCATGCTCGTACCGCTCGCCGATCTGCGCGGCCATAGTGAGGGCGGCCGTGTGGTGGGCGATGGCCTGATCGAGGTCGTCGGCGACCTGGTGGGTGTGCGCAAGGCCGTTATGGGCGCGGATCTGCTCGTACCGGTCGCCGATCTGGCTAGCTACGGTGAGGGCTGACGTGTGCTGGGCGAGGGCCCGGTCGGATTGGCGAAGCGCAACCGAGGTCTCACCCACGCGGTTGAGGGCGCAGGCCTCGCCGTGCTGGTCGCCCATCTCGCGGAATAGGTCCAGCGCCTCCTGGTGGTGTGCGACAGCCTGCTGGTAGTGACCCTGCCGGCGGTAGACAGTGCCAAGGTCGAGCAGCGTGTTGGCTTCGCCGTGCCGGTCACCGATCCCGCGAAAGAGGGCCAATGCCTGCTCGTGGTGGTCGGTGGCCTGCTGGTAGTGACCCTGCCGCTGGTAAATGGTGCCGAGGTTGTCCAACGCGTTGGCTTGACCGTGCCGGTCACCGATCTCGCGGGCGACGGTGAGGGCTTGCTGGCAGTGGTCGGTGGCCCGCCCGTAGTGGCCTTGTCGGCGGTCGACGATTCCCAGGTTGAGTAGCGCGTTGGTTTCACCGACCCGGTCACCGATCTGGCGGGCGAGGGTGAGGGCCTGCTGAAGGTGGTCGGCGGCCTGCCCGTAGTGCCCCTGCTGCCAGTAGATGTGGCCAAGGCTGAGCAGCGCATCAGCTTCGGCAGCGGGCTCGTCAGTGTGGCGGGCGGCGTGCAACGCGTGGGTGTGGATGGTGAGGCCGTCGGGAAAGTGCCCGCCCGCATCGAGGTAGCGGTACAGCGTGGTGGACAGCTGAGTGGTGTAACCAGGCCAGCCCGGAGCGGCGGTGTATGCGCTGACTGCGATGAGGGTGACCCGTTCGGTATCCAGCCAGGCCCTCGCCGCAGCGCGATCGAGCATCGGCGGGGTGGGTGTCGCCGGTGCGGGGATGCGTGGTCGGCGATGCTGCTCGGCAGGTACAAGGGTGTCCATTGCGGCTGCGGCGGTGGCCAGGTAGTGATCGAACAGGCGAGTCAACCCCGCCCGCTGCTCCGGTTCGGAGTCCTCAAGGTCGGCGCGATAGGTGGCGTAGGCGCGCAGGAGGTCATGCATACCGTAGCGTCCTGGACGGGGGGACTGGATCAGGTGCGCACGCGCTAGCAGATCGACTATATGCTCAGCTTGGTCGTGGCTCGTGTCGGCCAGGGCGGCCACGGCGTAGGTATCGAAGTCCGGGCCGGGGTGCAGACCGATCAATCGAAACGCCCGCCTCACGATCGCGGGGAGGTGTTGGTAGGACCAGAAGAACACCCCGCGCACTGCAGTGCGGGCATCGCCACCGGCGTTGAGCAGCTCCAGCCGCCGCTGTTCATCAGCCAACTCGCCGACCAGCTGCGCGAGACTGATGGTAGGGCGGGTGGCGGCGAGTTCGGCGGCCACCCGCAACGCTAACGGCAGCCGGGCGCATAGGCTGGCCAGCGCGGCGGCGGCCTCAGGTTCGGCCTGTACCCGCCTACCGATCAACGCTGCCAGCAGCGCGACCGCGTCTTCAAGTGGGAACAAGTCCAGGTCCAGGCGCCGGGCACTGTGCCGGGCTACCAGACCTGCCAGCGAGTCCCGGCTGGTCACCAGTACCACACACGAGGGGGCGCCGGGCAGCAGTGGGCGGACCTGCTCAACCGATGAGGCGTTGTCCAGCACGACGAGCATCCGCCGTCCATCCAGCAGACTGCGATAGGCAGCGGCCCGTTCCTCCACCTCGACCGGGATGTTCTGCCCGGGCAGGCCCAACGCGCGCAGGAATCCCGCCAACGCGTCGGCCGCGGAGAGTGGTTGCTCGGGATCGAATCCGTGCAGGTTGACATACAACTGTCCGTCCGGAAAGGCGCGGCGGATTCGATGCGCCCACCGCAGCGCTAGCGCGGTCTTGCCCACTCCCGCGCTCCCGGACACCGCGGCGATCACCACTGCGGTCGAGTCTGTGCCCATGAGTCCTGTCGCAGCCGTCGTGTCGGCAGTGCGGGCCAGGAGGCGGTCAAGGTGCGCCAGCTCCTCGGAGCGACCAGTGAAGACCTCGATGTCTGCCGGTAGCTGCGCGGGCACCACTCGCGCCATCCCCACCGACCCGGATGGGTCGGCTGGCCGGTGGAGGCGTTTGAGCTCGGTATATACCGCG
>JAVRPF010000181.1:0-2634 GCA_032162385.1 Mycobacterium sp. | reverse complement strand
TACAACGGGGTGGGGCACGCGGGTGAGTTGCTCGCCGCGGCGGCCATTCCCGAGTTGTTCCAGCGGGCGCAGCGCGACGTGGTCGACTTTGCGCACCGGGTGAGTTGAAAGAGTGTCCGAGGGGGGACTTGAACCCCCACGCCCGTTAATAGGGCACTAGCACCTCAAGCTAGCGCGTCTGCCATTCCGCCACTCGGACCAGTTCGAAGGCAGCTTAGGTTATCGGATGGCCGGGCCCGGACCCAAACCCGGATCGCCCGGCAGTGGTATTAAGTGTGACTGTGACTGGTGGTGTGGACGAGGTGGTCGGGTTCGTCAGCGAGTTGATCCGGTTCGATACCAGCAACACCGGTGAACTGGAGACCACCAAGGGCGAGGCCGACTGCGCCCACTGGGTGGCCGCGCGGCTCGAAGAGGTCGGCTACCAGACCGAGTACGTCGAATCGGGCGCCCCTGGCCGGGGAAACGTCTTCGCCAGGTTGCCGGGCGCCGACCCCAGTCGCGGTGCGCTCCTGATACACGGCCACCTCGATGTGGTGCCCGCCGAGGCCGCCGACTGGAGCGTGCACCCCTTCTCGGGCGCGGTCGAGGACGGCTACGTCTGGGGCCGCGGCGCGATCGACATGAAGAACATGGTCGGCATGATGATCGCGGTGGCGCGGCACTTCAAACGGGCCGGGCTGGTGCCGCCCCGCGATCTCGTGTTCGCCTTCGTCGCCGACGAAGAAGCCGGCGGCAAGTACGGCTGCCAATGGCTGGTGGAGAACCGCCCCGACCTGTTCGCTGGGGTCACCGAGGCCATCGGCGAGGTCGGCGGCTTCTCGTTGACCGTGCCGCGCCGCGACGGCGGCGAGCGGCGGCTCTACCTCATCGAGACCGCAGAAAAAAGCATGCTGTGGATGCGTCTCACTGCCCGTGGTCGCGCAGGGCACGGCTCATTCGTGCACGACGAGAACGCCGTCACCACGGTGGCAGCGGCGGTGGCACGGCTGGGCAACTACGAGTTCCCGCTGATCATGACCGACCCCGTCGCGCAGTTTCTGACCGCCCTTGGTGAGGAAACCGGGTACGCATTCGACCCGGATTCGCCCGACCTGGACGGCGTGATCGCCAAGCTGGGGCCGATCGGTCGCATCATTGGCGCCACGATGCGGGATTCGGCCAACCCGACCATGCTCAAGGCCGGTTACAAGGCCAACGTCATCCCGGCGACGGCCGAGGCAGTGGTGGACTGCCGGGTTCTCCCAGGGCGTCAGGCGGCGTTCGAGGCAACGGTCGACGAACTGATCGGGCCGAACGTCAGCCGGGAGTGGATCACCGAGCTGCCCTGCTACGAGACCACCTTCGACGGGGATCTGGTGGACGCCATGAACGCCTCGCTGTTGACCGCCGACCCCGACGCGCGCATCGTGCCGTACATGCTGTCCGGCGGCACCGACGCGAAACACTTTGCGCGCTTGGGTATTCGCTGTTTCGGCTTCAGCCCCCTGCGGCTACCGCCGGAGTTGGACTTCGCGGCGCTGTTCCATGGCGTCGACGAACGGGTACCCGTCGACGCACTCGAATTCGGCACCCGGGTACTCGAGCACTTCCTGTCGCACTGCTGACCCGAACGACCATCGAAGGGACCAACATGAGCACGCCGTACGACGATCTGCCCAAGCTGCCCGGCTTCACCTTGACCTCCGAATCGGTCACCGACGGCCAACCGCTTTCCAATGATCAGGTCAGCGGCATCATGGGCGCAGGTGGCTCCGACGTCTCGCCACAGCTGAGCTGGTCGGGGTTCCCGGAGACGACCCGTAGCTTCGCGGTGACGGTGTACGACCCGGATGCGCCGACGGGGTCGGGGTTCTGGCACTGGGCGGTGGCCAACCTGCCCGCGACGGTGACGGATCTGCCCGCCGGTGTCGGTGACGGCAGCAGTAGCGGATTTCCCGGTGACGCGATGACGCTGGCCAACGACGCCAGCCTGCGGCGCTACATCGGCGCCGCCCCGCCCGCCGGGCACGGCCCGCACCGCTACTTCATCGCGGTGCATGCGGTCGACGTGGAGAAGCTGGACCTGCCGGAGGGATCCACCCCGGCGTATCTGGGCTTCAACCTGTTCGGCCACGCGATCGCCCGCGCGGTCATCCACGGCACCCACGAACAGAGCTAACGCCCCGGTTCGTCCACCGCCGAACCGACGGCCTCGGCGAGCGTCGCGAAGCCGCCGTCATGCAGTCGACGGGCCAGGCCGTCGTGTAGGTCCTTGGCCCAGGAGCCGCCGCCGTAGACGAAGCCGGTGTACCCCTGTACCAGTGACGCGCCCGAGGTGATGCGGTCCCATGCGTCGTCGGCGGTCTCGATGCCGCCGACGCCGATCAGTACCAGCCGGTCGCCGACCCGCTGGTAGAGCCGGCGTAGCACCTCGGACGACCGCCGCGCGACGGGAGGACCCGAGACGCCGCCTGGGCCGAGCGCGTCGACGCCGGGGGTTTCCAGCCCGTCGCGGGACACCGTGGTGTTGGTGGCCACGATGCCTGCGAGGCCGAGTTCGACGGCCAGGTCGGCGATGTCGTCGACGTCGTCGTCGGACAGATCCGGTGCGATCTTCACCAGCACCGGCGTCTGCGTCTGCGCCTTCACCGC
>JAVRPF010000180.1:0-2734 GCA_032162385.1 Mycobacterium sp. | reverse complement strand
TGGACCGTCGTGCATGACGGGAGGACGCCGCCCGCGGGTGAGTCCGTCGGGCCGATGGAGCGTCTGAGCTGGGGCCGCACCGCGGGCCTCGGCGCCCAGCACGTCGTCGCCATGTTCGGCGCCACGTTCCTGGTGCCGGTGCTGACCGGGTTCCCGCCCACCACCACGCTGCTGTTCTCGGGCATCGGCACGGTGCTGTTCCTCATCATCACCGGCAACCGGCTGCCGAGCTACCTCGGGTCGAGCTTCTCGGTCATCGCTCCGGTGACGGCGGCGGTGGCGTCGAACGGAGCCGGAAGCGCGCTGGGCGGTTTGGTGGCCGTCGGCGCGCTGCTGATCATCATCGGGGCCGTCGTGCACCTGGTCGGCACGCATTGGCTGGACGTGATCCTTCCGCCCATCGTGACCGGAGCCATCGTCGCGCTGATCGGCTTCAACCTGGCGCCCGCCGCGAAGACCAACTTCGAGAAGGGCCCGCTGGTCGGCGTCGTCACCCTCGTTCTGCTCGTCGCGGCCCTGGCGTACTTCCGCGGCATCATCGGGCGGCTGGCGATCTTCGTGGCCGTCGTCCTCGGTTATCTGTTGGCGCTGGTCCTCGGTGACGTCGACACCTCGGCGATCGGGGCGGCACCCTGGATCGGCCTGCCGGAGTTCCAGGCGCCGACGTTCACGTGGTCGGTGCTGCCGTTGTTCCTGCCTGCCGTCATTGCACTGATCGCCGAGAACATCGGGCACGTCAAGTCGGTCGGCCAGATGACCGGCACGGACATCGATCCGCTCATCGGCCGCGCGCTGGCCGCCGATGGGGTGGCGACGACACTGGCCGGGTTCGGCGGCGGGTCGGCCACCACCACCTATGCCGAGAACATCGGCGTCATGGCTGCCACTCGGGTGTACTCCACCGCGGCGTACTGGATCGCCGCGGCGGTGGCCATCGGCTTGGCGCTGTGTCCCAAGGTCGGTGCGACGATCTCCGCGATCCCACCCGGCGTCCTCGGCGGCGCCACGATCGTGTTGTACGGCCTGGTCGGCGTGCTCGGTGTCCGCATCTGGTTGACCAATCACGTCGACTTCAGCCTGCCCATCAACCAGCTGACCGCCGCCATCCCCTTGATCATAGGTATCGCCGACTTCACCTGGCAGGCAGGATCATTGACGTTCACCGGTATCGCGCTGGGATCGATCGCCGCACTGCTCGTCCACCACGGCATGCGACTGCTGGGCTGGCGCACTAGAACGGCGGAGGCGCGGCCAAGTGGCGAGTTGACGAAGACAATCTCCGATTCACCCGCCGGGAGCCACCCCGGGGGCGACAATGACGTCGGGCCGGCCTAGGAAGAGGAAGTGCGCGATGAAGAAGCTGACAGCAGCGCTGTTGACGACCGCGGCGATGGCGGTCGCGCCGTTCGCCGTCGCACCGGCGGCGAACGCCGACATTTGCGCGGGCGCACACGGACGCCATGTCGGGGTGGGTGGCTGCACCAACGTAGCCGGTGACGTGGCGACCGGCGTGGCCATAGCCGCGGCCACCGACCCGTACATTCCGGGCGAGATACCGTGCTACACGGTAGAGGGCGAGCCTTACTACACACCCCCTGGCGACCCCTGCTAAATGATCGGCCCGACTTCGTCGGAGCCGAACCCTGAATCAGTTTACGCTGCAACACCTTCCGAATCGTTTCGCGACGCCTCGGCATGCCTGTTAACCTCGGGCTACCCGAGTTCAACATGACACGTCAGGCCGCTCAGGCAGGGAAACGGACACCTCCGGGACAAAGTGCTCCGTTTTGCCCGAGAGGAAGTTCCATGAGCGAGTTTTGCGTACCCGCCGTCGACATCAGTCCGTATGTCACCGGCGGCATCCCTGACCAGCTAGCCGCTGTGGCCGCAGCCATCGACATCGCCTGCCGCGAAGTGGGTTTCATCCAGATCCACGGCCACGGCATCGATCCGACCGTCAGCTCGGGTCTGGCCGAGGCGATGGATGCGTTCTTCGCCCTGCCGATGGATGACAAGAAGTCGTGGCGCCGGCCGGCATCGGAGAACCGCGGCTACACGGCGCCGAACTCGGAGTCGCTGAGCCTGAGCCTCGGCGTCGAATCGGCCAGCCGGATGAACGACTTCTTCGAGGCCTACAACGTCGGCCGGTCGGTGGCGGACTACCCCGACGTGCCCACCGATGTCGCGCACCATTACGCGCCGAACACCTGGCCGGTCGTCGACGGTTTCGAGGACGAGGTGAACGCCTACTTCGCCGAGGCGGAGCGCGTCGCGATCACCATGACGACGATCTTCGCCGACGCTCTGAGCCTGCCGAACGGTTTCTTCGGCGACCTGACCGACCACTCGATCAACGTGCTGCGGATGAACAACTACGCGCTGCCCGAAGGCACCAACGTCCGCCTCGACGGCGACTTGACCGGAATGGGCGAGCACACCGACTACGGCGTCGTCACCGTCCTGTGGGCCGATCAGGTGCGTGGCCTTCAGGTCCTTGGCAGCAACGGGATCTGGCACGACGTCAGCCCCGAAGACGGTGCGCTGCTGATCAACCTGGGGGATCTCACCGCCCGGCTGACCAACGAGCGCTGGATGTCGACGCTGCATCGGGTCAAGCCGCCGGTCGTCGACGGCACCATCCAGCGCCGCCGGTCTGCGGCGTTCTTCCACGACGCCAACGCCGACGCGGTGATTGGTCCGCTCGAATCGTGCATCGACGCCGACCGCCCGGCGC
>JAVRPF010000179.1:0-2958 GCA_032162385.1 Mycobacterium sp. | reverse complement strand
ATGGTGCGCGACCTCGATTGGCCGGTGGAGATCGTGGCGGTACCGACCGTGCGCGAGCCAAACGGGCTCGCCCTCTCATCTCGCAACGTCTACCTGTCCCCCGAGCAGCGTGAACGGGCCGCCAGCCTGCACCGTGCCCTGATCGCCATTGATCCGGCGCTGGTCGAGGGCGAACTGGACTACCTGGACGTGGTCGACCCCGACACGTTCACGCCCTGCCCGCCACAGGCGGGAGCGCTCGTGATCGGCGCCGCCCGCTTCGGTGGCACCCGCCTGATCGACAACGTCGAGCTGGAGGCACCGTGAAGCTGTCCCTGCCCGCCCTGCGGGAGATGAAGCGCGAGCAGCGCCCGATCGTGATGATCACCGCCTATGACCACCCCAGCGGCCGGATCGTGGACGCGGCCGGCGTCGACCTGGTGCTTGTGGGCGACTCGGCCGCGAATGTCGTGCTGGGCCACTCGACCACGGTGCCGGCCACGATGGACGAGATGACGATGCTGACCCGCGCCGTCAGCCGCGGCGTCGAACGGGCGCTGTTGATCGGCGACCTGCCGTTCATGAGCTACCAGGTGTCTGACGCTGAGGCGGTCGCGAACGGCGGCCGGCTGATCAAGGATGGCGGCGCCGACGCGGTCAAGCTGGAGGGCGCCGGCCCGTCGCTGGAGCGCATGCGGGCACTGGTCGCGGCCGGGATCCCGGTGATGGGCCACCTCGGGCTGACGCCCCAGACCGCAACCGCGCTGGGCGGCCACAAGGCGCAGGGACGCCAGGCCGAGGCGGCCGAGCGGCTGTTCATGGACGCGGTGGCGCTGGAGCAGGCCGGCTGCTTCGGGATGGTGCTGGAGGCGGTGCCAGCGGCGGTGGCGGCGGTGATCACGAACCGCGTGACGATCCCGACCATCGGCATCGGCTCAGGTCCCGGCACGGATGGCCAGGTGCTGGTGCTGCACGACATGCTCGGCATTCGAAGCGGCGACGGGCCGGAGCCGCGGTTCGTCAAGCGCTATGCCGACGTGGGCGCGGACATGTCGCGAGCGGTCGCCGCATACGCCGAGGAGGTGCGCGGCCACGTCTACCCGGCCGCCGAGCACACCTATTCGATCCCTGCCGAGGAGCTGGCCGCATTCCAGGCCGCGGTCGGGGCGGGATCGATCGACGACAACCGGCTGGCCGACTGGTGACGGCGGCCGCTCTAGAATGCCCGGCATGACAACCTTCCTCCACACCATGGTACGGATCACGGATCCGGATAAGAGCCGCGCGTTCTACGAGGCGCTGGGCTTCGAGTTCGGCCACGACATGCCGATCGTGCGAAACGGCGAGAAGGAGGCCACCAACTACTTCTTCTCGCTGCCGGGCCAGGACGACGTGCTCGAGCTGACGCTCAACCACGACGGCCGAAGCTACGAGCTGGGCAGCGGCTACGGGCACATCGCGATCGGAGTCGACGACCTCGACGCGACGCTGCAGCAGCTGGCCGGCGTCGGCATCGAGCCCGAGAAGCCGCCCTACACCGTCAGCGAGGGCGGGTCGAGGCTGTGCTTCGTGCGCGACCCGGACGGCTACCGGATCGAGATCATCGGGCGGGGCTGAGCGCGACCTTCAAGGCGCGTTCGTCACCGACCGGCGACGAACGCGAACAGCCGGCGCTGCTCGTCTATGCCCTTCAGTTGATGCACGCCTCTGTCCTCGAACTCGAGCCCGGCGCCCATCGATAACGCACGGGTTGCCTCGGAGGTGAGAATCTCTCCGGGGCCGGCAGCGGCCGCGATGCGAGCAACCTCATGGACGGCAATGCCACGGGCACCGTTCGAGGTGAGCTCGACTTCGCCAACGTGAACGCCGATACGAACCGGCATCTGCTGCGTCCCCGCGGCCTCCTGGATTGCCGCGGCGCACTCCAACGCACGTGCCGCACCGTCGAACAGCGCGAACATCCCGTCGCCTGCCGTATCGATCTCCCTGCCACGGAAGCGCCCCAGCAGAATGCGCATAGACTCAAGATGGTGCGCAAGACGGTCGCGCCAGACCGCGTCGCCGACCCTCGACGCCTCCGCGGTCGACCCCACGATATCGGTCATCAGCAAGCCTGCCAGGACGCGATCGTGCAACCGCACTTTGAAACCCGTCCACGCCTCGAGGCCCGACCAGTCGATCTCGACCAGCGGTTCGTCTCCCACAACGTATGCGTCGTGGCCTGGCGGAATATCGAACACGTCGTTCGGGCCGAGCTCGAACCGTGTGCCGTCCTTCAGTTCCACGCCCATCCGGCCCGACACGATCACACCGACGTGACGGGCGGCACACCACTCTCCACCGACGATTGGCTGGATGTTCTTCGACCAACTGAACCCGGGCGGCTCAACGACGCGGCCGACGGTGTAGTCGCCGATCTTGACCACATGCTCGACCACACCGTCCAGCTCGAACGTCTCGTCGGGGTCGTCGAAACTCTTGCGATAGGAGCCGGCCATGCGAAAACCCTACACCGGCCACGGCACTTGGCATGACGGCCTCGCGGACGTCGCTAGCATGAAGACGTTGCGCGGAGCGAACGGGATTGTGACCCTTGAGCCCTGGGGCGGCGGCGACCTGCCACTGCTAGAGCGTCTGATGGGCGACCCGCGCATGACCGAGCACCTCGGCGGCCCCGAGAGCCCGGAGCAGCTGTGCGAGCGTCAGGGTCGCTACGAGCGTCTCGAGGAGGGCGATCGGATGTTCAAGATCGTCGACGTCGCGAGTGGCGCCGGCGTCGGCTCGGTCGGATTCTGGACGAAGGAGTGGCGCGACGGGGAGGTCTACGAGGTCGGCTGGATGGTCGTGCCGGAGTTCCAGGGCCGCGGCATCGCGGCGTCGGCGACTGCACAGGCGATTGATGTCGCCAAGCGCGACGACAAGCACCGCTTCATGCACGCCTTCCCGAACGTCGACAACGCGCCGTCGAACGCGATCTGC
>JAVRPF010000178.1:0-3499 GCA_032162385.1 Mycobacterium sp. | reverse complement strand
GTTCACCCGCGAGTTGGCGGACTCGCCAGCGATCGCCGTGACCCGCCGTACCGGACCGCCCGATCCGCCTGCCGTCGACGACGACTACGTCGACTGCACCGCCGACGGCCGGCTGGTGCGGTACTCGCCCGCGCAGGCACACAGCATTCTGCGGCTCGAGCCACCCGGCAACGTCGTGGCCGTCCGCCTGCGTTCGATTCCGACCGCCGAACACGGAATCGCGGTGGACGACGCATTCTTCACCGATCTGTCGTCGATCGACAACGGCGCGTGGCTGCGGCGCGGGGTCGCCGATACGCGTGGCACCGTCGTCGCACTGCTCGCCGCCGACCACGTCGCCGACGCGGCCGCCACTCTGCAGGACCTGACCGGACGTCCGACCCGCACGATCGCAGCAGAGCCGGAGGCCGCAGCGGTCGGCGCACGCACGACGCCGGGGTTGCCGCCGAACGCCGTCGTATGCGACATCGGCGGGGGCACCATCGATCTGGTTGGGTCGGGTCGCGCGGTGACCGCGGCAGGTGCGGGGGAGGCGATCACCACCGCGGTGGCGCGGGTGCTGAGGATCCCTCGTGCTCTCGCGGAGCGGGTGAAGCGGACGCCGGCTCTGCGGGTCGAGGGTCCGCACGTCGCACACGAGGAGGACGGACGGCGGCTGTTCCTGGACAGCCCGGCTCCGGCCGACGCCATCGGCCGGTTGTGTACGCGCGGAAGTGCCGGCCTGGTGCCGTTCTCCAACAAGCTGGCTGCCGAGGAGTGGCGCAGCCTGCGGCTCGCGATCAAACAGGAGACGGTCGCGGCGAACATCGCCCGCGCCATGTTGGCCTTCGACGATCCACCCACCGCACTCGTCCTGGCCGGGGGCGGGGCACTCGACGACGAACTGCTCCGCACGGTCGGCGAATCATTGCGCTCGATCCCGGTTGCGGTGGGACGGGCCAACATCGAAGGCGTGCACGGACCGCGGTTCGCGGTGGCGTCCGGGCTGGTCCACCTCTACGCAGGGTCCTCCGGCGGCACGGCACGTTGAGGACGGGTGTCCGGTTCTCGCTCGAGCAGATCGCGGACCGCGCGGCGTGGTCCGTAGGGGCGGAGCATCTGGCTGGCCGGGCGGCGGCGCACGATCTGTGGCCACCAGAACCAGCGGCCAAGAAGCGTCGCGATGGCCGGCGTCATGAAGGACCGCACGATGAGCGTGTCGAACAGCAGGCCAAGGCCGATGGTGGTGCCGATCTGGCCGAGCACGATCAGATCGCTGAAGATGAACGAGGACATGGTGGCGGCGAATACCAGGCCGGCAGCGGTGACGACCCCACCGGTGCCTGCCATCGCGCGGACGGTGCCGGTCTTGAGTCCCGCCCCTATCTCTTCCTTGAAACGGGATATCAGCAGCAGGTTGTAGTCGGCGCCAACCGCCAGCAGCAGGATGACGGCCAGTGCGAGCACGATCCAGTACAGCTGGATGCCGAAGATGTATTGCCAGACCAGCACGGAGAGCCCGAAGGACGCGCCCAACGACAGCGCGACCGTGCCCACGATGACGAAGGCAGCCACCAAGCTGCGGGTGATGAAGACCATGATCAGCAGAATGAGGCTGAGCGCAGCCAACGCCGCGATCAACAGGTCGTACTTGGCGCCGTCCTGAATGTCCTTGTACGTCGCCGCGGTTCCAGCGACATAGATCTTGGCGTCCGCCAACGGAGTGGCCTTGATCGCATCGAACGCCGAGTTCTTGAGCGCGTCGATGTGCGAAATCCCCTCGGGCGTCGCGGGATTGCCTTGATGGGTGATGATCATGCGGGCAGCCTTGCCGTCGGGCGAGAGGAACAGCTTGAGGCCGCGCTTGAAGTCGGCATTGTCGAAGGCTTCCGGGGGCAGGTAGAAGGAGTCGTCGTTCTTGGCGGCATCGAAGGCCTGTCCCATCGCGGTCGCGTTGCGGAGCGCCTCCTCGGACTGCGCATTGGTGCCCGTCGTGGTGGCGAAGTTGGACAGGATCAGGTCGCGGTTCTTCTGCTGAATGGCGAGCTGGGGCGGTAACAACGCCACGAGTTGCGGTTGGAGGGCATCGAGCTTGTCCAGACTCGCCGTGATGTTCCCGAATTGATCGCTGAGTTCGCTGATGCCGTCGAGGGCGTCGAACACCGATCTCAACGCTGCGCAGGAAGGGATGTCGAAGCAGTGCGGCTCCCAGTAGAAGTAGTTGCGTAGCGGCCGGAAGAAGTCGTCGAAGTTGGCGAGCTTGTCGCGCAGGTCGTTCACTATCGTGACGGTGTCGTGGAACGCTTGGGTCTGCTCATGGGTGGCGGCCGCACTAGCCTGCTGCAGCGCCAACTGTTGATGCAGGATGTCGATCGTCTTGGAGATCTCGTTGGCCTGTGTCAGTAGATCCGCGCCTCTGGCCTCCTGATAGGGGAGGTTCATGATCTGGCTGGCGCTGGACGCGCTGATCTGAAACGGTATGGAGCTGTGCGTGATCGGCGTACCCAGTGGTCGAGTGATCGATTGCACCAGGGAGATGCCGGGGGTGTGCAGAACGGCCTTCGCGACTCGTTCGAGGACGAGCATGTCGGCGGGGTTCCGCATGTCGTGATCGGTCTCGATCATCAGCAGTTCGGGATTCAGCCGGGCCTGGGAGAAGTGGCGTTCGGCAGCCGCGTAGCCCACGTTGGCCGGCGCCGACGCAGGCAGATAGGGGCGGGCGTCGTAACTGGTCTTGTATCCGGGCAGGGCGAGTAGACCGATGAGGGCCAGCGCGCACGCCACGACCAGAATGGGACCGGGCCATCGCACGATGGCGGTGCCGATGCGGCGCCAACCGCGAGTGCGCATCCTGCGCTTGGGGTCCATCAGCCCGAAATGGCTGGCCATCACCAGCACCGCGGGCCCCAGGGTGAGCGCGGCCCCCAGGGCCACGAGGACTCCGATGGCGGCGGGCAGCCCCAAGGTCTGGAAGTAGGGCAGCCGGGTGAAGCTCAGGCAGTACACGGCCCCGGCAATGGTCAGCCCCGAGCCGACGATCACGTGTACGGTCCCCCGGAACATGGTGTAGAACGCCGCTTCGGGTTCCTCGCCGAACGAGCGGGCTTCGTGATAGCGGCCGATGACGAATATCGCGTAGTCGGTTCCTGCGGCGATCGCCAGCAGCGTGAGCAGATTCGTCGAGTAGGTCGACAGGCCGATGATCCCCGAATTCGCGAGAAAGGCGACCACCCCCCTGGCAGCGGCCAATTCGACGAGGACCGTGACCAGGACGAGGACCATGGTGACGAGGGAGCGGTAGACCATGAGCAGCATCACCGCGATGACCACGAAGGTGATGATGGTGACCTTCTCGGTGCCCTTGCTGCCGACCTCGAAATTGTCGGTGATCAACGGCGCGGCACCGGTGACGTACGCCTTGACCCCTGGCGGTGGCGGCGTGTCGGCCACGAGGTCCCGGACGGCGTCGACCGATTCATTGGACAACGCCTCGCCTTGATTGCCTGCCAGATAGACCTGC
>JAVRPF010000177.1:0-3075 GCA_032162385.1 Mycobacterium sp. | reverse complement strand
TTCGGGTCGTGCATCCACCGGGCTTGTGCGAGCTGTTGCACCGAGACCAGTGCGGCGACGCCGGCGAAGACCAGTTGCGCTTCGACGGCTGTCACACCCGCCGGCGCGGCAGCAACAAGCGACATGACACTCCATCCATGGGGGGACCCAGGGAAGCGGCACCTGGCAACCCGAAAGATAGCAGACACCATGTATGGTTGCAAACAAGTTGTATAGTTCGACTATGACGACCACAGAGCGTGCAAAGGCCACCCGCCCGCCGGACCGCCGGGTTCGGAAAACCCGGGCGAGCCTGCACGCGGCGATGCTCGACCTGCTATCGGAGCACGAGTACGCCGGAATCACGGTGGAGCAGATCATCCGGCGCGCCGACGTCGTGCGAGCGACGTTCTACGCGCACGTCGCGGACAAGGACGAGCTGTTCCGCGATGTCGTCTCCGAACTCACGTCTTCACTGGTCGAGGACGCGTCAGCGGTCGCGCCCGTGGAATCGTTCAGTCTCGGTGGCGCGGCCGTGTACCAACTGTTTCGGCACGCCGAGCGGTATCCGCATGTCTACGTCCCGATGATCCGCGGCGCTGCCGAAGGGATCCCCCTCGCACTGTTTCGGACTGCGCTGGTAGCGGGCTACTTGAATCTCCTGCGGACGCAGGAGAGCGCACTCGAGATCACGCCGCGGTTGCCGCTCGAGTTCATCGCCCGCGCCTGGGTAGGTGAGCATCTGGATCTCGTCGCCTGGTGGCTCGAGGAGCGTCCGCCGTACGACGCGGCTGAGCTCACCCGGATGCGGCTCCTGTTGATGACTCAGGGACTCGCCTGGGCCCGGGGGCTGCCGCACAGTCAGATGACGTTCGATGAGGAACTGTTCGCGCGGATCGTCGCGAACGATCCGCCGGCCAAGCGCCGCCCCGCCGGGGGAGCCGGCCGCAGGTAGCCGGCGGTTTCCACAGCGGGGTTCCGTCGAGTCGAGCTGGGCGCTAGTCTGCCGCCGACCGGCTGACCAGGGGGATGGCGCGGTGGACCCGACAACTGTTGTCGAGCGTGAGGTTCGTGAACTCGTTCGTCGCCGTGGCCTCGACCCGGGGACCGAGCGGGCCGCCGTACGCCGGCTGGTCGACGAAGTCATCGCCGACTACGACGAGCGCGCGCTGACGCGCTACCTCTTCGACGGCGTGCGATCGGGCCTGATCGACAAGGCATTCACCGCGAGTCGCTCCTCGTTGGGCCATGGGTCCCGGGGTGGCGCACCGCCACGCCGATCCCATCTGACCTGCTCAGCACTCGGTGCCTCCCAAAGAACACGTCTTGGTCAGGTTGTAGGTGAAGACGTCGTGCTCCATCAGGTCGGGCGTGTTCACGTCGAAGGTGCGCGTTTCGGTGAACGCGGACTGGCCCGCGGGGGTGGAGAACGTCAAGGTATCGGGCGACGGCAGCATCCTGAACCAGGAGAACTGGGCGCGCGGACCTGATTCGGTCGCAGTGCAGGCAGAGGAGATTGTGTAGGTGCCCGGGAAGCTCCCGCCGTAGACAAGGCTCATCGCCGTGAACTCCGGACCCGCTGTCGCTGGGAGGAAGGCGACGCTGCCGCTACCCCCGACAGAGTCGCCCCAGTTGTAGTTCCAGGTAATCGGTCCTTCTGCGCCCATGCCGGTCGGATCGCAGGAGTACTGGTGCAGAATCATGGCGCCACTTCCCGAGCCCTTCACGGTGTAGAGCCCGGTTGCGGGAGGGATCCCACTGGTCTGGGTGTCCAGGACCACCTCTTCGCTGGCGTTCAGGTCATTCACCGGCCGCCCTTTGTTGTCGAAGTGGTGCGCATTCGTGGAGTAGGACAACGTCCCGCTCCACACCGCACAGTTGCGCCACCCGACCTTGGGCAACTCCCAGTGCAGACCGGGAACCGCGAACCCGATTCCCGCGGTGAGCGAGACGCCGGGGAAGAGATCGATACTGACGCTGCCACCGACGGTCTGCCCGAATCCGACGTTCCAGTTGCAAGCGTCCGCGGTGAACGTCACGCCGAACCCGCCGCTTACGGAGATTGACGCCGGCGTCTCGAACAGGCTGAAGGCCACGCTCACCTCCGCCGGAGTGATCGTCAGGCTGGCGTTCTTGAAGGAGGTGTCGGTGATGGCGACATTGCCGTCGGCGTGCTTGGTGAGAGAGCTCGACAGCCCGGTCACACTGTCGCTGGTGACGGTCGCGCTCCCGTCTACCGATGCGTTCGCGCTGAGGCCGCCCGAGACTTCTCCGCTGATGCCGGCGCTGACAATCAAGTTCGGCGTGATCTCGACAACGATCGGGCCGATCGGCACCGGCACCGGGGTCAGAGCGACATCGGCGAGGGTTTCGCTGACGTTGATGGAGGCGGAACCGCTGGCCGTCGCCGAGGCGCTCGCTGCGCCCGAGACGCCCAGGACCGTGTGGATGTAGAGGGACCGCGAGACGTCGATGTCAACGGCCAGGCCGACGCCCAACGAACCACTGACATCAGCCGACCAAGCTCCCGGCAGCCCGTACGACTTAGAGCACGAAATGGTCAAACCCAGTCCGACCGGTGCCCCGGCAAAGGAGCAGGGCGCGGCTAGCGTCAGTGCCGCCGCCCGTGTTGCCCGCGCCGGAGCCTTTGAGGTGCCTTTCGACGCAGCAGGTGCGGCAGGCGCTGCAGGCGCCACGGGCGCGCCGCTGCCGATGTGCAGCGCGCCCTGGAGGATCGCCTCGCCGAGCGTCGCGGGTACCGTGGTAACCACTAGGCCGGTCGAAT
This sequence comes from Mycobacterium sp., assembly GCA_032162385.1. Classification (GTDB taxonomy): domain Bacteria; phylum Actinomycetota; class Actinomycetes; order Mycobacteriales; family Mycobacteriaceae; genus Mycobacterium. The sequence goes on along the minus strand of JAVRPF010000177.1, from coordinate 311 downwards.
TGGGTTTCGCGGCCACAATGCGTCGCAGGAATCCGGACGGTGCCTTAGGAGTCGCAGAAGCCGTGATGATGTCACCGACCTTGAGTACCGGAAGCACTTTGCGGGGTCCGGTGAAGGTGACTTTGGTCGGGGTGAGTGACGCCAGCGTGCCCAGTGCCGGGCCGCTGAGCACACGCAGTTTCGGTGACATGACGATCGCACCGGAGAACCACGCATACGCCTCTATCGTCAACGTTGTCAGGCCGGCACCAGTGGACACGCGGGAACGGCATGTCGTGCCTGGCGCCGCAAGCACAAGCCCAGCGGACGTT
>JAVRPF010000176.1:0-9729 GCA_032162385.1 Mycobacterium sp. | reverse complement strand
CGTCGCCAGCCGGATCTGCCGCGGCCGTACCGCCAGTGGCTGTACCCGGTGCCGACCATCATCGCGCTCGTCGGGTGGGTCTACATCTATGTCTCGGCAAGCTGGCTCTCGATCGGACTGTCGCTGGGCTGGATCGCCATTGGCGCGATCGCGTATCTGGCCTACGCCAAGGCCGAGCACACCTGGCCGTTCGGACCCAAGGAGATCAAAGAGGCCTTCGTCGACGAAGTGCACATGACCTAGAGCGACTATCTGCGCTGCCGGTCAGGAAGATGGTGACCGCGAGATGCTGACGCGGCATCCAGGTCCTCGCACTACGGTCGAGCCGGCTGGGGCGCATGTTGCGATGACCTAACGATTGCGTTGTGTCTCGGCGTCGTTGCCAGCGCAACCCCTTCAGTCGTGGTCTGGTGGAAGTCGATGCTCTCCTACTTCGCGCCTTCCGCCCCCCGCCTGACCATCGCCGCGGCGGCGTGTTTGGCGCTGCTCGCCATCGCGGTGCCGTCTGCCACTGCCGCGCCCACCACCGACGGTCAGGGTTACGTGGACTCCACGGCGCGGTGCACCGCGCCGGCCACGGCGGCCGCTTTCGGCAGCACGGCGACCTCGCGCGTGGCGATCTGCGAGAGTGCGGGCGGCAAGTACGAGTACCGCGGCGTGCGGGTGCGCGATGGCGCCAAGCTGATCGTCCCCGCCTCGCGTTCGGGCGACGGCAAGTTCGTCGCCGAGAACGATGGGATCACCTACACGGTGACGGCGAAGTCGCTGGTCGTCAGCGTGGGCACGCAGGTGACCCGCACGGAGCCGATGGTGGATTACCACGGGCCGGAAACGCCTACATCGCCCGCAACGTCAACGCCGTCCATGCCGACGACGACGTCCACAACGTCCACGCCGACGACGACGTCTACGCCCACGACGCCGTTGTCGCCACCGTTGCCCGCCGAAGAGGGTGGCGGCTAGCTCTAAAGCTGCTTCCTCAGAACGGAATTAGCGGCACGACGGCGGTACGCAGGACGATCACCGCCACGAACACTGCGGTGAAGGCCAGGTCAACGGAGACCGACCCGAACCGCACGGGCTTCAGCACCCGCCGGACCGGGCCGATCACGGGTTCGGTAATGCCGTGGGTGATCCGGCGTGCTTGGTAAAGGCCACTGCGGCCGCCCGCCGGGGACAGCACGCCGATCCAGTCGACGACCATGCGGGCAATCAGCACGACTTCGAACAGCAGGAGAACGACTCCAAGCAAGCCTGCGACCACCGCACGCTCCTTCCGACCTCCCCGAGTGTCCGCCGCCCAGCTGAGAAGAGGCTGACACGAGTCGAAGGATCTCGCGACAGCCGGTCAGCCCTTCATCAGTTCGCCGACATGGGCGCTGACCGAATCCGAAAGACCCTGAAGGTCGTAGCCGCCTTCGAGGACCGCCACGAGTCGGCCATCGCAGTGCCTCTCCGCCGATTTCATCAGCTCGCGCGTCACCCAGCCGAAATCGTCCGCCGTCATGTTCAAGGAGCCGAGCGGATCACGTTCGTGCGCATCGAACCCGGCGGAGACGATGATGAGCTCCGGCCGGAACGTGTTGAGCGCAGGCAGAATCCTGTCCTCGAACGCTTCGCGCAGTTCGGCGCCGCCGTCGCCGGACACCAGCGGCGCGTTGAAGATGTTGCCGACACCCGTTTCGTCCGCTTCGCCGGTGCCGGGAAAGAGTGGCATCTGGTGGGTCGAGGCGTATAGGACGCTCGGATCGGAGTAGAAGATCTCCTGTGTGCCGTTGCCATGGTGGACGTCGAAATCGACGATCGCTACGCGGGTCAGCCCGTGCTTCTTTTGCGCATGACGGGCGCCGATGCTGATGTTGTTGAAGAGGCAGAACCCCATTGCCTGTTCGGTTCCGGCGTGGTGGCCGGGTGGACGGCAAGCGACGAAGGCGTTCTGCACTTCGCCGTCGAGAACCTTGTCGACGGCCTGGACGGTGGCACCGACGCCGCGCAGGACGACCTCCCACGTCGTGGGCTCCATCATGGTGTCGCCGCCGTCGAGATAGACGTAGCCTTCATCGGGGCGTGCCGCTTCGAGCGTGTCGACGTATCGGTTGGAGTGGACGTATCGCGTCGTATCGAGATCGGCGATTTCGGCCTTTTCGCGCACCAGCGTGTCGAACTGCGGCTGGCCGAGCACCGCCTCCACCGCGCGGTAGCGGTCAGGTCGCTCGGGATGGCCGGCGGAGGTCTTGTGGTTGGCGAAGATCGAATGGTGCAGAAGCAGAGTGGCCAACGGCTTGAGCCTCTTTTCGGGTCACGGAACCACAGCAAAACACTGCCCGGATACTGTATGCAACTTCAACGGTAGCCTATGTGGCGGGTTCGCATCCAGGGTGTTGATTACTTGCTGCCGCCGCGCGCTTCGTCCGCGTGATCGACCTCGTGATCGACCTCTTGTTCGCCCGCTGACGCCAGGACTCCCTCTCGGGCGGCGCGGCGAAGAAGGTATCCACCGACCAGCATGGCCGCCAAGGTCAGATAGACCACGACCGTGAACGGAGTGCTGACCAGCGTGAGCACGTCACCGCCGGCGATGTCGAGCGCGCGGCGCAGCTGGACCTCGGCCAGCGGTCCGAGGATCGCGCCGACGACCATCGGCGAAATCGAGAACCCGAACCTGCGCATGAGGTAGCCGATCGCGCCGAGAACCAGGAGCAGGGCGACGTCGTAGGTTGAGCCGTTGACGGCGTACGTACCGAGCAGGGCGAAGGTCATGATCGCGGCGAACAGATACGGCTTGGGAATCTCGAGGATCTTCACCCACAGTCCGACCAGCGGCAGGTTCAGCGCCAGCAGAATGACGTTGGCGATGAGCAGGCTTGCGATGAGTCCCCAGACCAGGGCCGACTGCGTGTCGAGCAGCTGTGGGCCGGGCTGGATGCCGTACTGCTGGAACGCGACGAGGATGACGGCGGCGGTCGCCGACGTCGGGATGCCCAACGTCAACAGCGGTACCAGGGTGCCCGCGGCGTTCGCGTTGTTGGCGGCCTCGGGTCCCGCCACACCTTCGATCGCGCCTTCGCCGAACTCCTCCTTGCGCTTGGAGAGCCGCCGCTCCATCGCGTAGGAGAGGAACGTCGGTATTTCGGAACCGCCTGCGGGAATCACGCCGAGCGGGAAGCCGACACCGGTGCCCCGCAGCCACGGCCGCCACGAGCGCGCCCAATCCTCGCGCGTCATCCACTTCGTGCCCTTGCCCAGATGGAGCATGTCGAAGTGGCTCGAGACCTGGTGCGCTGCAACGTATAGAACCTCACCCACCGCGAACAGCGCCACGATGAGCACGACGGTGTCGATGCCGTCCAGCAGCGACACCTGACCGAACACCAGCCGCTGCTGCCCGCTCTGGAAGTCGATGCCGACCAGGCCGATGACGAGGCCAAGGCACATCGAAATCATGCCGCGCAGCGGCGACGACCCGACCAACGCGCTGACCGACAGGAACGCGACGACCATCAGCGCGAAGTAGTCCTGCGCCCCCAGCTTCACGGCGACACCGACCATCCACGGTGCGAAGAACGCGAGGAGCAAGGTCGCGATCGTCCCGGCGACGAACGACCCGATGGCGGCGGTGGCCAGCGCCGCAGCGCCGCGACCGTGACGTGCCATCTTGTTGCCATCGATCGCCGTGATGACGGAGCCGGATTCGCCGGGGGTCTTCAGCAGGATCGATGTCGTCGAGCCGCCGTACATGGCGCCGTAGTAGATGCCGGCGAACATGATGAAGGCCAACTCCGGTTCCAGTCCGTACGTGAGCGGCAGCAGCAGCGCGATCGTCAGCGCGGGACCGATGCCGGGAAGCACGCCGATGAGGGTTCCGACCACGGTGCCGAGCAGCGCGAACAACAACGCCTGGGGTGTGACCGCGACGGAAAGCCCGTGCAGGAGCCCTTCGAATCCCGACATCAGAAGCCCAGCACCCCCGCCGGCAGCGAGATGTCGAGCAGCCGGGTGAAGGCAAGATAGACGACCACCGAAAGGACGACACCGATCACGGCCGTGTGTACGACGTGCCGGGCGCCGACCGCCCACGCGGTGAGCCAGAAGACTATTGAACTGACGATGACGTAGCCCAACGGCTCGACCCCGACGATGAAGACCAGGGCCGCGGCCACGCACACCGCCAGCGGCACCCACCGCGTGTGACGGACATCCACGTCGCCTTCCGCCTCATCGGGCTCACCCAGGCTGCCCCTCGCGACCTGCACCATCAGCGCCAGCGACAGCGCGATGAGCAGCACCCCGACGACCTTCGGCACGAATCCGGCACCGACGCCCGACGCGGACGTCGACGCCGCCTGATGGAGGCCATCCAGCAGGACGACGACGCCGATTCCGAGGAGCGCAACGGCGATGACCCACTCGCCCCAGGGGATCGACCTGCGCTGCGGAACCTCGGCAGGCGCGAACTCGGCGGTCACTAACCCGCCTGCTTGGCCAGACCGAGGTCGGTGAGCACCGCCTGCACACGGGCGGTCTCGTCCTTGAGCCAGGTCGCGAACTCATCACCAGCCAGGAAGTTGTCGTTCCAGCCGTTCTTCTTGACCGCTGCCGACCACCCCGAGGACGTGTGCATCCGGGTGAGGGCCTCGACGTACTGATTCTTGAGTGCGTCGTCGATACCGCCCGGTGCCATGATCGACCGCCAGTTCTGGAACTCGAGCTTGGGGTCGATCTGCGTTGCGGTCTGGGCGAAGGTGACGCCTTCGACCTGGTCGGCCGACGAGATCAGCAGGCCCTTGAGGTTTCCGTTCTTGATTTGTTCGGAGAACTCGTTGAGCCCCGCCAGGCCCGCCTGGACGTGGCCGCCGAGCAGCGCCGTCGTTGCCTCGCCGCCACCGCTGTACGGGACGTAGTTCACGTCGGCCGGCTTCACGCCGTAGTGCTGGGCCATCAAACCGATGAAGATGTGGTCAGCGCTTCCGGCCGAACCGCCAGCAATCGCAACGGATTTGGGGTCGGCCTTGATGGCGGCGAAGAGTTCGTCGGCGTTGTTGAAGGGCACGTTCTTGGGGACGACGATCACCTCGTACTCGCCCACGATGCGGGCGAGCGGAGTGAGGTCATCGAGGGTGACGTCGGTGCCATTGGTGATGATGCCGCTCATCATCGCCAGGCCCGACGCGATCAGCAGGTCCCTCTTGCCCTTCTGCGGGGCCACTTGGGCCAGGGCAACGGTGCCCGAGGCGCCCGGGACGTTCTTGACTTCGACGCTGCGGGCCAGTCCGCCGGTCTTCATGGCTTCCTGCACCGCGCGGGCCGTCTGATCCCAGCCGCTGCCAGGCGCCGCGGGGGCGATGATCTCGACGCGCGACAGTGGCTTGAAGTCTCCGCCGGCTTGTCCTCCGGACTCGCTGCCACCGGTTCCGGCGTTGCCGCCGCAGGCGGCCAAGGTGAGTACGGCCGCGAGGGCCGCGGTGATGAGTGCTGGGGTTCGCATGGGGAGATTCCCTTCCGGCTGACGACGCTGTCCAACCGATCAAACGTATACACAGAGCTCGGCAGCTGGCAAGAGGGCCTGCGATTTCTTGACCTCTCGGCCTGAGATTCGCCTGGTATGTATACACTGAGGCCGTGGCGTCCAAGGTTTCAAGCGCGGCGACCCGTGCCTACGAACAACTGCGATCAGAGATCGTCGAGGGTGCGCTCGGTCCCGGCACCACGCTGTACGAGGTCGAGCAGTCCGAGCGCATCGGAGTGTCGCGCACCCCGGTCCGGGAGGCGTTCGGTCGTCTCGTCGCCGAGGGCCTGCTCGACGACGGGCAGGGGCGTGGACTCATCGTCACCGACGTCTCCGACGGCGACATCGATGCCCTCTTCGAGATGCGGACCTGTCTTGAGGCTCAGGCTGCCCAGCTCGCCGCACGTCACGCCGATCCGGACATCTTCGCGGAGTACGCGCGCGAGTTCCGGGCCTGGCACACCCCGCTGCTCGACCCCGACGTAGCCGACCAACAGGTCAACGACTACTACGCCGTCATTCGCCGCTTCGATCGGGAGGTCGACGCCACCGCGAGCAACACCTACCTGGTCGACGCCCTCGAGACGCTGCGCACGCACGTGGCCCGAGTTCGAAGGAAGGCGGGCGCATCACCGGTGCGCTTGGCCGCCTCCGCCCTCGAGCACGCGCTCATCGCGTCGGCGATCGCCAATCACGATGCAGCTCTGGCGGTGCACGCCACCCACGTCCATTTGCACAACAGCCTCGAGCACTTCCGTCACGGCTACACCGGCCTCGGCACCGACTGACCGCGTTCGCAACGACCAGAAGGGAATTCGCCGCCCATGAGGAACCATTGCGTGCGGGTCCACCGCAGCGACGAAGGGCTGCCCCGGGACGGGCAGCTCGCGTGGGCCATGGCTCAGGTCGCCGCGGACCCGGTCGAGGTGAGCGATGAGGTCGCCGAGATGATCGTCAACCGGATCCTCGACAACGCTGGCGTCGCAGCGGCATCGGTCGGTCGCGCGGCTCCGTCGGCGGCTCGCGAGCAGGCCGTCACGCATCCGGCGAGCTCGGGAGGGGCCGGCGCATCCGTCTTCGGACTGGACGCGAGTACACGCGTCAGCCCCGAATGGGCGGCATTCGCCAACGGGGTTGCGGTGCGGGAGTTGGACTTCCACGACACGTTCCTGGCAGCCGACTACTCCCACCCAGGTGACAACGTCCCGCCGATCGTCGCGGTCGCCCAACACGTCGGCGCCGACGGGCGTGCGGTCGTGCGCGGCATCGCCACGGGGTACGAGCTGCAGATCGATCTGGTCCGGGCGATCAGCCTGCACGCGCACAAGATCGACCACGTCGCGCACCTCGGCCCATCGGCGGCGGCAGGCATCGGGACGCTGCTCGAGCTGCCCGCCGATGTCATCTACCAAGCGATCGGGCAGGCGGTGCATACCACGACGGCCACCCGACAGTCCCGCAAGGGCGAGATCTCGTCGTGGAAGGCCTACGCTCCCGCCTTCGCCGGCAAGGTCGCCGTCGAGGCCGTCGACCGAGCCATGCGGGGGCAGACCAGCCCGTCTCCGATCTACGAGGGCGAGGACGGCGTCATCGCCTGGCTGCTCGACGGGCCGGACGCATGCTACGACGTGCCGCTACCCGACCCCGGTGAGCCCAAGCGGGCGATCCTGGCCAGCTACACGAAGGAGCACTCGGCCGAGTATCAGGCGCAGGCGTGGATCGACCTGGCCCGTAAGCTATTTCGCGAGCATCCCGACATTGCCGACCCGCGGCAGGTGGAGAGCATCGCCATCCACACGTCCCACCACACCCACTTCGTCATCGGATCCGGTGCCGCAGACCCGCAGAAGTATGACCCCGGCGCGTCGCGCGAAACCCTTGACCACTCATTGCCGTACATCTTCGCGGTGGCGCTTCAGGACGGGTCCTGGCATCACGAAACGTCGTACACCGCGGAGCGCGCCGCACGCCCCGACACCGTCGCGTTGTGGCAGAAGGTCTCGACCGTCGAGGATCCGGCGTGGACCGAGCGCTACCACGCGGCGGGCGCCGGCCAGTCCTACGGCGGGCGAGTGGTGGTCACGCTGGTCGACGGCCGTCAGGTCATCGACGAGATCAGCGTTGCCGACGCGCATCCCAGTGGCGCACGACCGTTCGGCCGCGACGAGTACGTGCGGAAGTTCCGCAGCCTCGCCGTGCCGGTGCTTGGCGCAACAGAGGCTGAGCGTTTCCTCGCGCTGGCCCTGCGGCTGCCCGAGCTGGGCCCAGAAGAGGTGCGGATGTTGACCTTTGCCGCGCTGCCCGGCGCACTGCCCGCGGCCGGCCGGCCCGGATTTTTCTGACCAGGGGGTAACCGTGCTCTACGCGACGACGACACCGGCCGACAAGCGCGCCGAACTACGTAGGCGCCTCGAGTCTGGCGACTTGTTGCAGTTTCCTGGAGCGTTCAACCCGTTGTCCGCCAAGCTGATCGCGCGCTGCGGTTTCGACGGCGTCTACGTCTCCGGCGCGGTGTTGAGCGCCGACCTCGGGCTCCCCGACATCGGCTTGACGACGCTGAGTGAGGTCGCGGCGCGCACACAGCAGATCGCACGGGTCACCGAGTTGCCGGCGCTCGCCGACGCCGATACGGGGTTCGGTGAGCCGATGAACGTGGCCCGCACGGTCCAGGAGCTCGAGGACTCCGGGCTGGCGGCACTGCACATCGAGGACCAAATCAACCCGAAGCGGTGTGGTCACCTCGATGGCAAACAGGTCGTCGATCAGGCCACCGCGACACAGCGCATCCGCGCTGCGGTCGATGCCCGGCGGGACCACAACCTGGTGATCGTCGCCCGCACCGACATCCGGGCGGTCGACGGCATCGAGGCGACCATCGAACGCGCGCAACGGCTCGTCGATGCCGGCGCGGACGCGATCTTCCCGGAGGCGCTGGAGTCGCTCGACGAGTTCGCGGCGGTCCGCTCGGCCATTGACGTCCCGATGCTGGCCAACATGACCGAGTTCGGCAAGAGCGAGCTGTTCACCACCGACCAGTTGCGCGACGTCGGCGTGAACATCGTGATCTGGCCGGTTTCGTTGCTGCGCATAGCGATGGGCGCCGCCAAGCAAGCGCTGGAGACCCTCAAGACGGAAGGGTCACTCACGTCCCAGCTGGGACGGATGCAGCACCGGCGGGACCTCTACGACCTGGTGGACTACGAGAGCTACAACAGGTTCGACGAGTCCGTGTTCAACTTCCGGGTCGCGGACTGAACGGGCGGCACTGCGTGGTCGAGACTGCTGGGCGATCCCGCCGCGCGAAACTGCGATCTGACAGCAGTTTCGATGAGCGTGGAGTCGCGACCATGTCACCATGACCCCGCGATCGGTGTTCGAGCGGCGTCCCGGGCACAGCGTTCAGGTGCGCGAGCGCCAGGCCTGGTCACCAAGACCGCGGCGGGCTCCAACCCGCACCTCTGGTACAGCCCGTCAGCGGTTGGCGCGGTCGCCGATGCCGTCACCGCCGAACTCGAGAAACTGGCTTCAGAAGCCCAGAGCTATTTCGCCGGCCAGCGCTCGGCGTTCAGCACCAGCGTGGCGCCCTACGGCAAGCTGATCAGCGCCATAAAGGCCGGTGCATCTGGCAAGACCTATGCGGCCACCGAGAGCGTCTTCGACTACACCGCTGAAGCTGTCGGGCTGGTGAACAAGACGCCGCAGGGCTACCAGACCGCGTCGGCCAACGAGTCCGACCCCTCACCGGCTGATCTGGACGCCTTCCGCCGCGCCCTGGCGGATCGCCAGATCAACGTGCTGATCTACAACACTCAGACCGAGGGCTCGGTACCCCAGCAGATCCGCTCCGCCGCCGAAGCGGCCGGGGTGCCCGTGGTCGAGGTGACCGAGACGGTGCCGCCGGGAACGACCTCGTTCGAGACATGGCAGGTCGCCCAACTCGACGCGTTGGCAAAGGCGCTCGATGTCGGTGTCTGAGCCCGAATCCGCCGTTTCGGCGCTGGCGTTCGACGATGTCAGCGTGGTGCGCGGCGGGAAGCTCATCTGGTCTGAGGGGAACTTCGAGGTGCCCGCCGGCGGCATTGTGGCGGTCATCGGATCGAACGGATCAGGCAAGACCAGCCTGCTGAAGCTGATCCTGGGATTGATCCCTGCAGCCTCCGGCCGTGTCCAGGTGCTCGGGAAGTCACCCGGTGAGGTCAACGAGTTCATCGGATACGTTCCGC
>JAVRPF010000175.1:0-4981 GCA_032162385.1 Mycobacterium sp. | reverse complement strand
GATGAAGTCGTCCCTGCCCTTGCGGCGGTTCACCCGGACCAGCCTGGTCTGCTCCTGCGGATTGCGCACGCTGGTCACCTCGCACTCCGAAAGTGGGGCGCTGCCAATGCGATCGACGTTGACGTCGAACCCGTGCCCACTTCTCGTCGGGCCGATTGGCCGTCACTCACATAGACGAGATGGGCAGCTGATTGTGTTCACGAGGGACGCACAGAGAAGGACCCGGCCGGGAGGGGTTCCGGCCGGGCCCTTCGATGTCACGCCCTATGCCGGCGCAGGGATTTGCTCCTGCGCAGGCTCTTCGGCGCGGGGATCGTGATCGTCGAGCATGGTCACCTCGTCGAACGGGTCGTCACCGGTCAACACGGCGTCGACCTTGTTGCGGTCGATGGTCTTCGTCCACGAGCCGACCAACACCGTCGCGACGGCGTTGCCGGAGAAGTTGGTCACCGCACGCGCTTCCGACATGAACCGGTCGATGCCGACGATGAGGCCGACGCCGTCCAGCAGATCGGGACGGTGGGCCTGCAATCCACCTGCCAGCGTGGCCAACCCGGCACCGCTGACGCCCGCCGCGCCCTTCGAGGCGACGATCATGAACACCAGCAGCGAGATCTGCTCGCCGACCGCCAGCGGCTTGCCCATGGCGTCGGCGACGAACAGCGACGCCATCGTCAGGTAGATCGCCGTGCCGTCGAGGTTGAACGAGTAGCCGGTCGGGACGACCACGCCCACCGTCGTCTTCTCGACGCCAAGGTGCTCCATCTTCGCGATCAGCCGGGGCAGCGCCGATTCGGACGACGAGGTGGCGAAGATCAGCAGGTACTCCCGCGCCAGGTAGCGGACCAGGCGGAAGATCGACACTCCGGCCACCACCCGCATCAGGACGCCCAGCACACCGAACACGAACAGGATGCAGGTGACGTAGAACCCCAGCATCAACGTGAGCAGTTGGGTGACCGCGCTCCAGCCGGTCTGGCCGACCACGTTGGCGATGGCACCGAAGGCGCCGATCGGGGCCAGCCACAGGACCATGACCAGCACCTTGAACACCAGCTTCTGCAGATGCTCGATACCGCGCAGGATCGGCTCCCTGGAGGAACCCAGTCCCTGGACGGCGAACCCGACGAGCAACGCGATGAACAGCGCCTGCAGCACGTTGCCCTCGGTCAGCGCCGAGAAGAACGAAGTCGGAATGATGCCCTCGATGAAGTCCATCAGCCCGCCCGCCTCGTGAGCGGTCTCAGCCAGTTGGCTGCCCTTGTCGGACGTGGCAGACAGATTCAGACCCGAGCCGGGGCTCAGCAGGTTGCCGACCACGAGCCCGATCGCCAGTGCAACCGTCGACATCACCAGGAAGTAGACGAACGCCAACCCGCCGACCTTCCCGACGGTGGCGGCGGCGCGGACCTTGCCGATACCGAGCACGATGGTGCAGAAGATGACGGGGACAATCATCATCTTGATCAGGCTGACGAACATGGTGCCGAGAATGCCGACGCTCTTGCCGACCTCCGGCGCGAGCAGTCCGACCACCACGCCGGCGACGACGGCGACGATGACGGCGATGTAGAGCCAATGTGTTCGATCGCGCCGCGCGGGCGGCGCGGCGGTGTCGCGTGGGCTGGTCATGGTGTGTTCCCTCCAGTTCGTGGCACTCGTACGGCGAAAGTGATCTGCAAGGATGGTGTTCCCATAAGTGACCCAGGTCACGCTTTAGTTCATTACGTTCACGTTCGACGGTGCGGAGGCGCAATGCGCAGGTGGTGGGCACCTTCGATGTTGGCGCCGCGCTCGCTGGCCGGCCAGGCGATCGCCCTGCAACTCGTGGTGATCGCGGTGGTGGTGTTGGCAGGCAGCGTGTTGGCTCTCGTCGATGCCCGCCAGGACGGTGACGCCGCCGCCCGCCAGCAGGTGGTGAGCATCGCGACCGCTCTGGCCGATTCCCCTTCGACCGCCGCGGCCATCGAATCGGGTAGGGCCACCCAGATTCTGCAACCGATGACCGAGGCGGTGCGGACCAACACCGACATCGCGTTCATCACCATCATGTCGCCGGACGGAACCCGCTTCACCCACACCGATCCGCAGCAGATCGGTGGCCACTACCTCGGCACCATCGAACCAGCGCTACGCGGCGAGACCTTCACCGAGGTGTACACCGGCACGCTAGGGCCCTCGGTGCGGGCGATCGCCCCGGTGCGCGACGGGTCGGGACGGGTCGTGGGACTGGTGTCGGCCGGCATCACGCAGCAGACCCTGGCCCAGCGGTGGCGCGACCAATGGCCCACCATCGCGGTCGTCAGCGTCGCGGCGTTGGCGGTCTCGCTCGTCGGCGTGTGGGCGATCCGCCGCCGGCTGCTACGGCAGACCCACGGGCTGCGGCCCGACGAGTTGCGGGTGATGTACGAACACCACGACGCGATCCTGCACTCGGTGTCCGAGGGGCTCATCGTGCTCGACCACGGCCGCGTCGTGCTGATCAACGACGAGGCACGGCGCCTGCTGGCCCTGCCACCGGGCACAGTGGCCGAGTCCGACCTGCCGGAGTTCCTGCGCACGTACGACCCCGGCGTGCGCGACGAGGTGCACGTCACCGACGAGCGGGTGCTGGTGGTCAACAGATCGAGGGTCGGCGACTCACCCCACTCCGAGGTCGTCACGGTTCGCGACCGCACCGAATTGCAGGGCGCCCTCGGCGAACTCAGCTCGCTGCAGGTGTTGGCCGATTCGCTGCGCTCGCAGGCGCACGAGGCCGCCAACAAGCTGCACACCGTGATCACGATGGTCGAGATGGGCCGGTCAGAGGACGCCGTGAAGTTCGCGACCGACGAATTGGCCCTGTCGCAACGACTGGTGGACCGGTTGTCCGGCGAAGTCGCCGAACCTGCCCTGGTGGCATTGCTGCTCGGCAAGACCGCGCAGGCCGACGAGCGCGGCATCGCGTTGACCATCACCGAGGACACCCACCTGGCCTCGGACACCGAGCACGCGGCGTTGACGGCGCAGGAGATGGTCACGGTGCTGGGCAATCTGGTGGACAACGCGATGGACGCGTGCGACCGCGACGATCCCTGGGTCGAGGTGACCGTGAGCCAGGACGACGAGGAACTGTTGATCCGGGTGGCGGACAGCGGCGCCGGCATGGACGCCGAGACGTTCGAGAGGTCCATGCAGCGGGGCTATTCCACGAAGTCGGCAGGCGACGGTGAACAGCACGGGCTGGGCCTGGCGTTGGTGGCGCAGGTGGTGAAGCGGCACGAGGGCACGCTGACGGCTGACGTGACCTACGGTTCCGTCGTCACCGTGACGGTGCCGGGAGCGGTGCGGTGAGCCCGTCGATCTCGGTCCTGATCGTCGAGGACGACCCGCTGATCGCCGAGGCCCACCGCACGTATGTGGAACGTCTGGACGGCTTCTCGGCCACCGCGGTGGCGCACACCGCCCGCGGCGGCATGCAGGCGGCATCGGAGGCGGCCGCGGCAGGGACGCCGATCGAGTTGGTGTTGCTCGACATCGGGCTGCCCGATGCCAGCGGGATCAGCCTGGCGTCGGCGCTGGCTGGGTTGCGGCCGGCGCCGGACATCATCGCGATCACGTCCGAGCGGGATCTGGAGATGGTGCGCGCCGCCGTCGCCCATGGTGCGCTCGCGTATCTGCTGAAGCCGTTCACGTTCGCGGCGTTCCGAGACCGGCTGGAGCGCTATCGGCGGTACCGGGTGGCGTTGCCCGCAGGCGTCGACGCGGCGAGCCAGGCGGAAGTCGACCGCGCGCTTTCCGAACTACGTTCCGCCGCAGACAAGTCCGTGGCGCCCAAGGGTGCGGCGCCGCAGACCAACGACGACATCGCCCGCGCAGTGCGCGACAATGCTGACGGCCTGACCGCCGACGAGGTGGCCAAACAGGTGGGGGTGTCCCGGGTCACGGCCTGGCGCTACCTGGAACGGCTGGCCGACGACGGCACCGTCAACCGACGGACGGACTACGGCAAGGCAGGCCGACCCAAGACCCGCTACCAGTGGAGCTGAGCCGCAACCGAACTGGTGGCTGTGCGATTGACTCGCACAGCCACCGTCCCGTCGTTCTGGTGCCTAACCCCTGTTGAACAGGTTGCCGATGCCGTTCAGTAGACCGTATCCGGCATTGCCGACTTGAGTCAGCGCGTTGTTGCCGGCCGTGCCCACCTGGGTCATCGCGTCATTGCCGGCTGTGCCCACCTGAGTCAACGCGTTCGTACCCGCGGTGCCCACCTGGATCTGAGCGTTGGACAGGGCGGTGCCGAGGTTCACTAGGAAGTCGGTACCGGCGTCCCCGCAGGATGACTGGGCCGCCCCTACCGACGCCTGCGTCGATGCCGACTTGGGAGTGAACTTGTTCCCGTCTTGAGTGACGACGTTGTGTCGATTCTCGGCCGACGCCGTTCCCGCCCCCGCGAGTGCCATCCCGGTTGCGATAGCTGCGGCACCACCTGCGATCCCCACTGCGGTGACGAGCTTGCGTGCTACCGACCTCTGTTGTGTGGCCATGAGCTTTTCCCTTCAGCAACGAAATTGACGATGGCTATGTAGTTACCGCGTTGGGGTGTGATCAAACCCACATCGGGAAACATTCTTTTGGTCTTTTCTCGGCGCGACGCCAGTCATGGACGTTGGAGCCGTCTCGTGCTCCACCTTGACGGTGCCGCGCACACCCGCATTTGAAGTTGCTGGCACAGGCAGCCAGCAAATCGTTATCCAGAGATTCGGGGCAATCGTCGGCGCCCGACCGGGCGCGCTTTCGAAGCACGCAGCACTGGCTCCCGCGCCCGATGCCTCGCCAAACTGTCTCGAGGACGCGTTGCTGGCAACGGTGACAGCGCCGTGAACACGACCGACGGCACCCTGCACCGCTATGAGCGATTCGTTTGCGAAAACCGAAGGCCCACGTAGATCGACGTCCGAGGCAGACTGGACGGCCCCTGCATGGCCCAGTCGCTTCGCAG
>JAVRPF010000174.1:0-16480 GCA_032162385.1 Mycobacterium sp. | reverse complement strand
CAGTCCACTGCGGCTTCATCGAATACCTGCTGACACACCTCAGCCCGCCACGGCAGCCCACTCGCCGCGATCTCGGCGACACCATAGGTGTCGACGGCGAACACCCGGCCCGCCGCCTCGGTTCTCTACCTAAGATAAGGGGGCGACACCGGGCAAATCGTCGCCGAGACCGCAGCACAAGCCGGCGCCTCCGACAATATCGTGTCGGGCCCGATACCGGCTGGCCAAAAGTCAGGTCCAACCTCGACGCTGGGTCGTCGAACGCACCAACGGCCCGGATCAACCACAGCCGCCGTCTAGACCGCCGATACGAGATTACCCACACCGCCCATGAAGGCTTCCTCTACCTCAGCCACATCGCCCCACTCCCACCACGACTCGACCGGACCCAGTTGTTCGACACGCGTTAGCCTCAACCACCGTGATCGTGCTGCTGCCGCCGTCGGAGACCAAGCGCGCCGGAGGCGACGGGCCGCCGCTGCGCCTCGAGGCGCTGGGCTCCCCCGAACTCGGACCACTGCGCGCAGCGCTCGTCGACGAACTGATCGCGCTGTCCGCCGACCGCCCAGCCAGTCGGAAGGCATTGGGCATCTCCGCGTCTCAGGGCGGCGAGATCGACCGCAACGCCACGCTGCGCAGCGCACCGACATTGCCCGCGATCAACCGCTACACCGGCGTGCTCTACGACGCGCTCGACGTCGAATCCCTCCGTGGTGCAACGGCTTCCCGTGCACGTACGCGCCTGGCCGTCGGGTCTGCGCTGTTCGGGCTGCTGCGCCAGGACGACGCCGTGCCCGCCTACCGGCTCTCGGCGAACTCCAAGCTCCCCGGTCGACCGACCCTGGCCGCCCGCTGGCGGCCGTTACTCGAACCCGTGCTGGCCGGGTTGGCCGCCGACGAGCTGATCGTCGACCTGCGCTCGGGCTCATACGCAGCGCTCGGCCGGTTGCCCGGCGCGGTGGAGGTTGACGTCCTCTCAGAGCACTCCGACGGGCACCGGACCGTGGTCACTCACTTCAACAAGGCCCACAAGGGCCTGCTGGCGCGGGCGCTCGCGGGTTCCCGGTCCGAACCCACCGATGCAGCGGGGGTGGTTGCGGTCGCTCGCCGTGCCGGGCTGCGGGTGGAACGCCGCGGCAACGAACTGACCGTCGTCATCCCCGCGTAGGCGGGCGGCTGATCACACCAGGTTGGGTGCGGTTAATACGTCACCGCGGTTGAGCTCACTGCGTTCCAGCGTCCGGAACAGCACGCCGATGTTGTCTTCGGGGCCCGCCTCCGTCAGCTCCTTGCGAAACGCCTCGATGCCGTCGACCGTCACCGCGATGGTGTCGTTCACCCGTACCTCGTCACCCACCCGAAGTTGCCCGGATTCCACGCGACCGGTCGCGACCGTGCCACGCCCGCGGATGGAGAACACGTCTTCGATCGTCATGCGGAATATCGTCACAACGTCCCGAACAGCTCGATCGAATTGCCGTCGGGATCCGCGATGAACATCCAGCCCATTCCCGGAACGGGAGCGAACTGGGTGGGCGGCTCGACGATCTCGTAACCCGCAGCCTCGATCCGCGCGGCGGCGTCACGCAGGTTCTGGATCCCGATCGTGAAGTATCGGAGTCCGGCCTGGGCCCGTCCGCCGCCGGGCCCCGCGGGCAGGGGCGGGGGTGTGGTGTAGGTGACCAGTTTGATGACGCTACCGCCCAGCGCGTACCGGCGCTGCGAGCCGTCGGTGAACTCGATTTCACCCTGCAGTTCGAGCCCGAGGAACCCTTCGTAGAACTCGACCATCGCCTCCAAGTTCGTGGTCACCAGCCCGATCTCGACGGCGGGTGTCATCAGGTCCAGGTTCATCGTCACCTCGGGTCGGATCGCGTTCGCCGGTCACAGGCCCGAGTGCGGGTACTGCGAGGTTGCTCACAATATGCTCTTCTCACATGCTTTACCTCATGACCCCGCACCAAGACGGGAGACCCCACTTGTCGACATTCTGGCGTTACGTCCGCGTCCAGGCATTCGTCTTCCTAGCGGCATCGTGGGCCCGATCTTCCTCGTCGTTTACTTTGCGGCCCAACCGGAACCGACGCTCAAGTGGATGTACTGGGCCGGACTGTTCGTCACGGCCACCGACGTGCTGATCGCCCTGGCGCTGACCAACGCCGCCGCCCGACCCGGCAAGGCACGCAAGGCGTCCGGCTAGATCGGAAGCCGGCTGGGTCTCGCCGGGGTCGGCCCGTCTGACAGACTGTCAGCCGAGGGGAGTATTCCTTCGTCGCGGAGTCGTCATCACGTTGTCCATCATTGGTCAGCCGGTTCCGCGGGTCGCATCTTGCGGCGGCAGAGACCTCGGCCGTTTTTCGACGTCCGGAGGCCCATTACATGCAGGTAACCCAGATCGAATGGATCGTCACCCTCGGGGTGACGATCGCCGTGCTGCTGTTCGACGTCGTGGTGATCGGGCGCCGTCCGCACGAACCATCGAAGCGCGAGCTCGTGACGGCGCTGTCGATCTACATCGGCCTCGCGGTCGCGTTCGGGGTCTGGGTCTGGTTCTTCCACGGCAGCCAATTCGGTGTGGAGTTCTTCGCCGGCTGGCTCACCGAGTACAGCCTGTCCGTCGACAATCTGTTCATCTTCTTGATCATCATGGCCAGCTTCAAGGTGCCGAAGAAGTATCAGCAGCAGGCGCTACTGGTGGGCATCATCCTGGCACTGATCTTCCGCGGCATCTTCATCGCGCTCGGCGCGGTGGCGATCAACGAGTTTTCCTGGGTCTTCTACGTCTTCGGGGCATTCCTGGTCTACACCGCAATCAATCTGGCCCGTGACACCGAACATGACGACGACGCCGATAACTTCGTGGTGCGCTTCGCGCGTCGGCATCTGAGCCTCACCGACGAGTGGGATGGCCTCAAGCTGTGGGTGAAGAACAACGGCAAGCGGCTGATGACGCCGATGTTCCTCGTCATCGTCGCGCTGGGCACCACCGACCTGCTGTTCGCGTTGGATTCAATTCCGGCCATCTACGGGCTGACCCAGGAGCCCTACCTGGTGTTCACCGCCAACGTGTTCGCGCTGATGGGCCTGCGGCAGCTGTACTTCCTGCTGGGCGACCTGCTGAAGCGCCTGGTCTATCTGTCCCAGGGACTCGCCTTCATCCTGTTGTTCATTGGCGTGAAGCTGGTGCTGCACGCACTGCACGAGAACGAGTTGCCCTTCATCAACGGCGGCGAGCACGTGCCCGTGCCCGAGATCCCCACCCTGCTCAGCCTGGGCGTCATCATCGTGACGCTGATCATCACCACCGTCGCCAGCCTGTACAAGACTCGGGTCGTCGACAAGAAGAGTGAGTCGGACAGCGTCCCCGTGCCGCCGGATGAGCGGTCGGCTTCGGACTGACGGCGCTACCACCCCCCAACACTGCCGGAGGCCTGACGATGGATGAACCCCGCCCGCCTTTCCCGCCGTTCGACCTGGACGGCGCGATCACCAAGGTGCAGGCCGCCGAGGACGCCTGGAACACCCGCGACCCGCACCGGGTCAGCCTGGCCTATACCGCGGATTCGGTCTGGCGCAATCGCGACCAGTTCGTCACCGGGCGAGCCGAGATCGTCGAGTTCCTGACCGCGAAGTGGGAGAAGGAACTCGACTACGTTCTGCGAAAGAGCCTGTGGGGATTTCGCGGGAACCGCATGGCGGTGCGGTTCCAGTACGAGTGGCACGACAGCGCGGGCCAGTGGTATCGCAGCTATGGCAACGAGCTGTGGGAGTTCGGCGACAACGGCCTGATGCGCCGGCGCGAGGCGAGCATCAACGACGTCGACATTACCGAGGCCGACCGGCGCTACTTCGGTCCCAGACCGGACGACGAGCGCGGCCAGGGGCACGACATCCCACTGCAGTGACCATCGGGCCGACCGGTCCGAGTTGCCGGAATCCCGGGCACCCCGCAAGATCCGTGTCAATGGACCAGAACTCAGCGGTCGAACTGTCACAACTCGACGCCATCGGACAGGCCGGGCTCGTCGCAGGCGGCGAGGTCACCGCTGCGGAACTCCTCGACGCGGCGATCGTCCGCCTCGAGGCCGGGCGCGGACTGAACGCCGTCATCACCGACCTGTTCGACCGCGGCCGGGCGCAGGCCGCCGCCCTCGACGAGTCCGGCGTACTGCGCGACGCCGGCGCAGGACCGCTGGCTGGCGTGCCGTTCCTGCTCAAGGACCTCGGCGCATCGCTCGCAGGGACGCCCGAGGCGATGGGATCACGCGCATTGCGTACCCACGTGGCATCCGAATCGGCCTGGATCGTCGAGCGCTACCTGAGCGCGGGTCTCGTGGTGTTCGGCAAGACCAACACCCCAGAGTGGGGCAACCACTGCACGACCGAACCCTCGCTGTTCGGGCCAACGGTGAACCCGTGGTCACCGACGATCACCCCTGGCGGATCCAGCGGCGGGTCGGCGGCGGCGGTGGCGGCCGGCGTCGTACCGGCCGCGTCGGGCGGCGACGGCACCGGTTCGATCCGCGTGCCCGCTTCGTGCTGCGGGCTGGTCGGGCTCAAGCCGCGGCGCGGTCGCACGTCCTTCGCGCCAGGCGCCGGGCACGGTCTGGAAGGACTCGTCAACGAGCACGCGCTGACCCGTACCGTCCGCGACAGCGCCGCGCTCCTCGACACCGTCACCGGATCCGCGCCAGGAGACCCCTACTCGGCGCCGCCCCCCGAGCGGCCGTTCCTGGACGCCATCGCCGAAGCGCCTGCGGCGCAGCGCATCCTGATGGCGACCGGCTCGCCGTTCCCGGGCACACCCACCCACCAGGAAGTCATCGCCGCCGTCGAAGCCGTCGCCCGGGTGCTGGCAGGGCTCGGCCACCACGTCGACGCCGGCGCTCCGAGCATCGATCCCGATGCCGTCGCCGATGCGATCGCCGTCCTGCACACCGTCAGCAACGCCGAACTGCACGCCTTCGCCGCCCAGCACCTGGGCCGCGAGCCCCTCGAGGACGAGTTCGAGCCGAGCACCTGGGTGATGATGCGCGAGGGCTTCACCACCACCGGCGTGGCGTACGCGGAGGCGATCGGCGCGGTGCACGCCCAGACCCGCCGGTTCGTCGCGGGGATGTCCGGCCACGACCTGCTCCTGGTGCCCACGCTGCTCACTCCTCCCCCGCCGTACGCGCTGCTGAATCAGCCCCGCGGTACCACCAGGAAGTTCTTCGACGTGGAGTTCGCCACGACCGGCTGGACCACACTGGCGAATGTCACCGGCTGGGCGGCGATCTCGTTGCCGCTCGCCGTCAGTTCGGCGGGACTGCCGATCGGGATCCAGTTGATGGCACCCGACGAGACGGTCCTGTTGCAACTCGCCCGCCAGCTCGAGGTGGCCGAGCCGTGGATCGACAGGGTGCCACCGAACTGGGTCGGCGCCTAGGAGTTGAACCCGCTCACGCCGCTTGCGCGAGCGAGTCCAGGAATAGCGTCGCCGCGAGCAGGTCGCCGCTGCCGCTCGTGGAGAGCTGGTGATCGTCGGCCTCCCGGCAGAGTGACCCCAACCTGCGCCAGCCCTCGGCGGTGCCGCACCCGCCCGCCTGCACGATGTCAGATGCACGACGGTGCACCATGCGCAGAGCGGCCCGTCCGCCGCGGCGGACGACGGAGGTGTCGTCGAGATTGGCCATGATGGTGATCAGCGCGTTCAGCATGGCTGTATCCGGCGGGTCGCACCGGCGTCGGCTCGCCCTCAACGCCGGTAACCCGATGCGGATGACGTGTGGGAATCCGCCTCTGGCCTCACCGGCCGCGCCGCGCATGCCGCAGCGCCGTCGGACCTGCTCGGCGTGCGACGGAGTGCTCGCGGCGGGCGCGCAGGCGTCGGGAATGCGGGCCACCAGCGCGGCGAAGCTCGCCGCGGATTCGGCACCTTCGGTGACTGCTGCGCCCGCGGACAGCAGGCCCAGCGTCCACAGCGCGCCGCGATGGGTGCTGACGCCGTCGGTGACGTCGCGCATTCGGCGTTCGCCGGCCCGCCCGATTTCGCCGAGCCGGGCGCGTAGTTCGGGCCCCAGCGGTAGCGCCCGCGCCGCTTCGGCACACTGTCGCAACGGCTCTCGCAAGGCTTCGGCGGAAGCAACGAGCATCGCCACGCTCGTGTCGGGATGGCTCGAGCGTCCCCGGCCGTCGACCAGACCGGGCTTCGGCGTGAGCCGT
Organism: Mycobacterium sp.; assembly: GCA_032162385.1. Taxonomy (GTDB): domain Bacteria; phylum Actinomycetota; class Actinomycetes; order Mycobacteriales; family Mycobacteriaceae; genus Mycobacterium. The sequence continues at coordinate 10,276 of JAVRPF010000174.1, read as the reverse complement.
GCCTGGGCGTGCAGCGCGGCCACGGCGGCCTCGGCGATGTTCATCGCCGGCACCGGAGGGCGGACGAGGCAGGAGGCGTACACGTCGACCTTCATGGGGTAAAACGATGCTCCCTGCGGCCGTCCGCGTCATTGCCGCTGACGGCACCTTCGGATACCGGCTACCCGGTAGTGGGGCGTCGGGTGTGAGCTATTCGGGGCGCACCGGAATCCGCGCGGTGACCACGGTCCCACCACCCGCCGGGCTGACGACGTCGAGGGAGCCCGACACCGCCTCGACCCTGTCCTTGAGACCGATCAGGCCCGTGCCGCCGCGGGGGACTGCGCCGCCGATTCCGTCGTCGGCAACCTCTAGCTTGAGGTCGTCGCCGTCGAAGCCGGCCCGGACGGTGACCTCGGATGCCTCGGCATGTTTGGCGGTGTTGGTCAGCGCCTCGGCGATCACGTAGTAGGCGGCCGCTTCCGTGGATTCGGGCAGGCGCCGGTCGACGCCGATGTCCAGTCGCACCGGGACCACCGAGCGCCGGGCGAGGGTCTTGATCGCCGGCCCCAACCCGCCCTTGGACAGGATCGCCGGGTGGATGCCGCGGGACACTTCCTGCAGCTCGGTGTAGAGATCGGCCATGCCGTTGACCAGGTTGTCGAGTTGCTGCCGGAGGGTGTGCTGCTCCTCGGGAATCGACCCCTCGAGCGCACGCAGGCCGAGGCCGAGCGACACGATGCGCTGCTGTGCGCCGTCGTGCAGGTCGCGTTCGATTTCCCGGCGGGCGTGGTCGGCGGCGGCGACGATGCGGGTCCGTGACGCCTTCAGTTCGGTGCGGGTTTCGGCGTTGGCGATCGCGGTGGCCACCAGATCGGCGAAGTCGGATATCCGCGCTTCGGTGCCGTCCGGCATGGGCTCGGCGCGCGCCGACCCGATGATCAGGGCGCCTCGGGCGATTGCGTCAACGGTGACGGGCGCCCCTACTCCTGAGCGCAACCCGAACGCGCGCAGGCGCGACGCGATGGTCCCCTCGACATCCGCGTAGTCGTCGATCCTGGCGGCAGCGCCGGTTCGGCGTATCCGGATGGCGACGCTGTCGCCGTCGAGCGAAAGTCGTTCTCCCACTTCGAATTTCCCCCGTCCCGGGAAGTCGTGGGCGGCCAGCACGGTGCAGTGCCCATCAGGCTCGAACTGGGCAAGGGTGACGTGCTCGACGTCGAGACCGCGGGCCAGTTCGGCGACCGCGGCGGGATAGATGTCGGCGGGATCGGCGCCGCGCGCGACGAGCGTGGCCACCCGGCGCAACGCGGCCTGCTGCCTGGCCAGCGCGTCGGCCTCGCGGCGTCGTTGCTCCGACTCGGCGGCGCGCAACCGGGCCTGGCCGGCCAGCACGTTGGCCAGCAACGCCAGCGGCAGGAACACGAACAAGGCGGGCGCCAGGCTGTCGCCACCCTCGAGATGGAAGTACAGGTAGACCAGCGCGCTGGCCACCGAGGTCGCCAGCGCCAGTCCGAAGCTCCAGCCTGCGGAGACGACCAGCACGCCGAGCAGGAAGACCGCACCGAACGCGTTCTCCGGCGCCAGCTTCTTCAGCTGCAACACCAGGAGGGTCTCACCCACGATGAAGGCAGCCGCGACGACGATGCCCCAGCCCAGCGGCCGGGCCTTCGGTCGCACCACCAGCGCAAGCAGCCGGCTCCGCAGCGACCGCGGACCCTGGTCGGCAGTGGTTTCCGGGCGATCTGTCATCGCACCGGATGCTAGTGGGTGCGTGATCGGCGACAGATTCCTGCTAGCAGTAATGCCTCCTCGCGGTCGATCTGCCAAACTCGGTCGATGTGGTGCTCCGGACGCTTTCCGTGCGTTGTCTGATCGTCGATGACAGCGCAAACTTCCGCGACGCCGCGACCAGCATGCTCGAGCGCGCGGGAATTTCCGTCGTCGGAGTCGCCTGCACCAGCGTGGAGGCGCTGACCCGCTATCGGGAGCTTAGGCCCGACATCACCCTGGTGGACGTCGACCTCGGCGTCGAGAGTGGATTCGATCTGGCCGTAGAACTGCACGCCGCGGATTCGCCCGCGCCGTCGGTGATCCTCATCTCGACGCACTCCGAGCACGACTTCGCCGACATGATCGCCGCGAGTCCCGCCCTGGGGTTCCTGCCGAAGTTCGCCCTCTCCCCCGCGGCTATCCGGGATCTGCTCGGCGACAAGGCTTGAGGCGGCTCAGAGCGCGTCGAGGTACATGATCACCGCGCGCACGCGGCGGTGGTCGTCACCGGTCTCGGGGAGGTTCAGCTTGGTCAGAATGCTCCGCACGTGCTTCTCGACGGTGCCCTCGGTGACCCAGATGCGGCGCCCGATGCCCGCGTTCGACAGGCCTTCGGCCATCAACGTCAGAACCTCCCGCTCACGGGCACTGAGCACGCCAAGCGGATCGTCACGCCTGCGCGCCGAGACGAGTTCGGCTACCAGGGCGGGGTCGACGACGGACGCGCCGTTGGCGATCCGGCCCACGGTGTCGACGAAGTCGTCGACGTCGGTGACTCGGCTCTTCAACAGGTAGCCGATCGAATGGCCGCCGGCCAGCAGTTCCATCGCGTGGTCGACGTCCACGTGAGCCGACAGCACCAGGATGGCGACTTCCGGCCACTCCCGTCTGATGGTCTTGGCCGCGTCGAGTCCCTCGGTGCCGTGCGTCGGTGGCATCCGGATGTCGACCACGGCCAGTTCGGGTCGTAGATCGCGTACCGCGTCCAGCAGCTCGGAGGCGTCGCCGGCCTGGCCGACCACGTCGAAACCCGATCGTCCCAGCAGGCTGGCCAGCCCCTCCCGGAGCAGTACATCATCATCGGCGACGACCACGCGCACGGCATTCATCCCAATGATTCTTGCATCCGACGTCCCGGGCCGGTGCCAACGCGCCGAGGTTGCTGAAGTCGTCGTGCGAAGCCGGTCGGACCGGCAAACTCCGCGTGCGACACTTTCGGGCATGATCCCCATCGCCCGCCCCAAGCTGGAAGGCAACGTTGCCGTTGGGGACGATCGTCAGCTTGGGTTCGCCGAGTTCGGCGACCCGCAGGGCCGTGCCGTGTTCTGGCTGCACGGAACGCCGGGCGCCCGCCGACAGATTCCCACCGAGGCACGTGTCTACGCGGAGCAAAAGCACATCCGACTGATCGGCGTCGACCGCCCGGGCATCGGCTCGTCCACGCCGTTCCAGTATCCCAACGTGCTGGCGTTCGCCGACGATCTGCGCACCATCGCCGACGTTCTCGGCATCGACGAGATGGCCGTCATCGGACTCTCCGGTGGCGGGCCCTACACGCTGGCCTGCGCCGCGGCGATGCCCGACCGCGTCGTCGTGGCAGGCGTGCTCGGCGGCGTGGCCCCCGTAGTCGGTCCCGACGCCATCGGCGGCGGCGTGATGGCGTTCGGTTCGACGGTGGCCCCAGTGATTCGGGTAGCCGGCCTTCCCCTGCGGCTGGTCGCGGCGGGCATGATCCAACTGCTGCGGCCCGTGGCCCCGGTCGCGCTGCAGATCTACGCCAGGATTTCTCCGGAGGCCGACCGACGGCTGCTGGTGCGGCCCGAGTTCGGTGCGATGTTCCTCGACGACCTGCTCAACGGCAGCCGCAAACAACTGTCCGCGCCGTTCGCCGACGTCATCGTCTTCGCCAGGGACTGGGGTTTCCGGCTCGACGAAGTCAAGGTGCCGGTGCACTGGTGGCACGGCGACAAGGACCACATCGTGCCGTTCGAGCACGGCCAACACGTCGTCTCCCGGCTGCCCGACGCCGAGCTGTACCACCTGCCTGGCGAGAGCCATCTGGCCGGCCTCGGCCGCGCCGAGGAGATCCTGGGCAACCTGATGGATCTGTGGAACCAGCTCGACGAGCGGTGACGATCGTCCAACTCGTGCGACGCAGCCTCGCGTGGCCCTTCGCCGTCGGCACGCTGGTGCTGTGCGGGGTGATCTGCCTCTTCGGCGGCGTCGGCTACCTTGCCGCCGTCGGCGCCTGACGGTCGGCTGAGCGTTTGGCGAGCACCTCGTCGAGCCAGTCGAAGACGTAGCCCTCGAACAGCGTCGTGCCGAATCCTTCGCAGTGCCCGCCCCCGCCCTCGGCCTCGGTGAATCGCTTGAGGTGCTTCTCGCAGCGCAGGTGGTCGTAGATCAGTTGGCTCTGTGACGCGAAGTCGCCCTCGCCCTCCGTCAGCAGTGTCGGGCACCGGATGTCGGCGGCGACGTCCTCGAGCGTGAAGGTCAGCTGATTCCGGAAAGTCGCCCACCGGGTCGCGCCCATCGCGGCCATCCGCGAGCAGTACCACTCGAGGTTGCGGGGGCCATCGACCGCGCCCTGCAGTTGGGCGTCGAGATCCGGGTCTGAGGCCGTCAGCCTGGCCAGGAAGTCCTCCGGGTACCTGATCCCAAGCCCTTGGCAAAGAGGCCGACGCGCGAGGCGAAGTCGTACTGCCCTGGGTCGGCGACCAGTGCGGCAACCCTGGGTTCGAATGCAGCCGCGCGTGGTCCGAGGTAGCCGCCGAACGAGCGGCCGATCACCGCAACCGTTTCGGGGTCGACGCCGTTCTGTGCGATCAGCCATTCGAACGCCGCGGCGAAGGGAACCTCGAAGTCCGGCCGGAAGGGCTGGCGTTGTTCGAAGAGCATGCCACCCTGGCCGGGACCCTCGAACACGAAGAAGTTGTACCCGCGCGATAGCGCCATGTAGCCGGTGGCGCAGTAGCCCGCTTCGGCGGTCGAGTCGAATCCGCAGGGCGCCAACACCGTTGGCCGCGGATTGTCGTCGTTGGCGGGCCGGAACAGGTATCCGGTCATGGAGACGCCGTCGAACGGGATCTCGGTTGCGACCGCGTGGCAGTCGAACAACGGAAGCGCCGCGCGAAACGCCAGCCGGTGCTGCTGCCACGCGTGTTGTAGTCGTTCGTCGTCGATGTCGTGGCGGATGAAGAAGAACGACTGCCGCCAGTACTCCGACGCACGCAGTAGGCCTTGCGGGCCGTCACCTCGTGCCCGCGTTTCAGGGCTTCCTCGGCGAGCGCCCTCGCGACTTCGGCCGTGGTGGACCACTCGGTGAACCACGAGTCGTAATCGCCTGCCGCGGTGCGACTCGCCGTGGCCAGTGCCTCACCGATATCTCGGCGTCCGCCGCGATGGCGATCAGAGTCCGGCTGAGTTGCGCGTCCATGTCCGGGTCGTCGAGCAGTGTCTCCACGGTGTGCAGGCTCCTAACGCAGGACTTCGATCAGCAGCACCCAGGTAGTGAGCATCGAGACGACCACTGCCGCAATCATTCCCCCGGCGAGCCAGTACATCCCGTTGGTGTCGTCGGTCAAGAGGAGAACGCCGCCGACCACGAACGGCAGCACGCCGATTTGGTAGAGGCCGATCTCCTGGGCGAGCTGCGGGACAGGCCGTTCGTGTACGCGGCGTGTTGCCAGCCTGATCCACGCGGTGCGTGCCGTGATCAACCACGTCAATGCGGCGAAGGCGACGGTCTCCACGCCGAACCAGAACAGGCTCTGCGGGCGCATGAGGCCGGCAATGGACACGACGAGCACGAGGACGAGCAGCGCGATCGACGTCGCGGCTCGCGACGGCAGCCACGGGAACTTCAGGATCTCGCCGATGTTGGTGGCGATCGCGACCGTCACCAGACCGGCAAGTGCGGCGGACGCGCCCGCGGTGGCGACCAGCAGGTCCTTCCACGCCTCGAGGGCTTCGAAGATGGTGATGGAATCAGCCTCCCGTCGGCGACACCGGTATTGGCGGAATCGTATATGCACCTACGCGGTCGACGTGAGAGGTTGGACGGGTGAGGGATTCGACGCCGTGACGGTGCTCGCGATTGATCAGGGCACGTCGAGCACGAAGGCGATCGTCGTCGACCCCGAGGACGGTGTCATCGGCGTGGCCGAGATCGACGTACACCAGCGCTACCTCGACGGCGGTGGCGTCGAGGTCGACCCCGAGGAACTATGGAGCTCCGTGGTCGAGGCCGGGCGTGCCGCCGTTTCGCAAGCTGGCCGGCCGGTCGACGCGGTGTCACTGGCCAACCAGGGCGAAACCGTCCTGGCCTGGGATTCTGCGACGGGCCGGCCGTTGACGGCCGCGATCGGGTGGCAGGACCGCCGGGCTGAAGACGTGTGCCGCGAGCTCAGCCCGCACGCGGAGCTGCTCGCGACCCGCACCGGGCTGGTGCTGGACCCGTACTTCTCCGCACCCAAGATGACGTGGCTGAGGCGCAACGTCGAGACGGGTGGCGTGGTCACGACGTCGGACACCTGGCTGCTGCACCGGCTCTGCGGCGAGTTCGTGACCGATGCGACGACCGCGAGCCGGTCGTTGCTCGTCGATCTGGGCTCCGATCGGTGGAGCGACGAACTCATCACGATGTTCGGTCTGGACGGCGAGCGAATGCCCCGGATCGCCGACAACGACGAGATCATCGGCTCGACATCGGCTTTCGGCGGCGACGTGCCGGTCGGCGGCATCATCGTCGACCAGCAGGCGGCCCTGCTCGCCGAGGGGTGCTTCGAGCCGGGCACGGCCAAGTGCACGTTCGGCACCGGAGCATTCCTGCTCGACAACGCCGGGGTCGCCCCTGTGTTCTCCGGCGCGGGCCTGACCACCTCGGTAGCCTGGCGCATCGGCGGATCCGACACCTACTGCATCGACGGCCAGGTGTACACCGCCGCGTCGGCGATCCGGTGGCTCGAGACTCTTGGGATCATCGGCGGCGCAGACGAACTCGACAGGGTCGCCGCCCCGGACGCGGGTGGCGTCATGTGCGTGCCCGCGCTCGCTGGGTTGGCCGCACCCTGGTGGCAGCCCCAGGCATCGGCGGTGCTGTCTGGCATGACGCTGTCGACCGGCCGCGGGCACGTCGTGCTCGCGGTCCTGCAGGGCATCGCCGCTCAGCTCGCGGAACTGGTCGCCGCGATCGAGTCCGACACCGGACAAGAGCCGAACCGCCTGCGCGTGGACGGCGGGCTCACCCGGTCGCGGGTCCTGATGCAGACCACGGCAGACATCCTCGGCGTGCCCATCGACGTCTATCCGTCGCCACACGCCACCGCACTCGGCGCGGCGGCCCTGGCCCGGCTGAGCCTGCGACCCGATCAGGCGCTGCGCGACGTCGTCGCGCCGTGGACTCCCTCGGGCAGCTACGAACCGCGATGGCACGCCGACCGCGCGGCCGAATTCCGTTCCGCATGGCGCGTTCTCGCTGCGAGCACGTACGCCGGGGTGAGGACGTGAGCGACTACGACGTGACCACCCAAGACATGACCACCCACGACGTCGTCGTCATCGGGGCAGGCATCGTCGGCTCCGCCATCGCCCGTGAACTTGGCGGCTACCACCTGAGCGTCGCCCTGCTCGAGGCGCGCGACGACGTCGGCGACGGCACCAGCAAGGCCAACACGGCGATCCTGCACACCGGGTTCGACGCCAGACCCGGGACCCTGGAGTCGGCGATGGTCCGCCGCGGGTACCGGTTGCTCTCCGACTTCGCCTCCGTCACGGGCATCCCCGTCGAGCGCACCGGGGCGATCCTGGTGGCCTGGGATCGCGAGCAACTCGACGCGCTGCCCGCTCTGTTGGACAAGGCGGAGGCCAACGGCTACCACGGCTGCGACGTCATCGGCCCCGGCGCGGTGTACGCCGACCTGCCGCACCTGGGTGAGGGCGCGCTCGGCGGACTGACAGTGCCCGACGAGTCCATCACGTGCACGTGGACGGTGAACCTGGCCCTGGCCACGGATGCCGTCAACCGCGGTGTCGCGCTACGCACCGGTTGTCGCGTCGAAAGCGTCGATGTCGGTGCGGAATTCACCGAGCTGAACACGACCCGTGGGCCGGTGCAGGCCCGGTGGGTCGTCAACGCCGCGGGGCTGACCGCCGATCTGGTCGACCGCTGGTTCGGCCACGCCCGGTTCTCCGTGACCCCACGCCGTGGTGAACTCATCGTCTACGACAAGCTGGCCCGGCCGCTGGTTGACAAGATCGTGCTGCCGGTGCCGACCGCGATCGGCAAGGGTGTGCTGGTCAGCCCCACCGTCTACGGCAACGTGATGCTCGGCCCGACCGCCGAGGATCTTCTGGACCGTACTGACACGGCCACGTCGGCGGCGGGCTTCGAGTTCCTGCTCGCCAAGGGGCGAGATCTCATCCCCCGACTGCTCGATGAGGAGGTCACCGCCACCTACGCCGGGTTGCGCGCCGCCATCGACCACGGTGACTACCTGATCGACGCCGACTCCGGTCGGCGGTACGTGCTCGTCGGCGGCATCCGGTCCACCGGACTGACGGCGGGCATGGCGATCGCCGAGCACGTCCGCGACCTGCTGGAGAACGCCGGGTTGGATCTGCTGGCGAAGACCGAACTGCCCTCCGCTCCAACGATGCCCAACCTCGGCGAGGCATTCCCGCGGCCCTACCAGGACGACGCGCTGATCAAGGCCGACCGCGCGTACGGCCGCATCGTCTGCTTCTGTGAACGGGTCACCGAGGGCGAGATCCGCGACGCCTGCCGTGCGGTGATCCCACCGGTCGGGGTCGACGGACTGCGGCGGCGGACGCGCGCGATGAACGGCCGCTGCCAGGGTTTCTACTGCGGCGCCGAGGTACTGGAGTCCTTCGAGCGGGAGACCCGGCGATGACGCCCGCTGTCGACGTGGTGATCGTGGGTGGCGGCCCCGCCGGCCTGACCGCGGCCGCGGCGCTCGCCGACCGGGGTGCGCGCACCGTCGTCGTGGAGCGAGAATCGCACGCCGGCGGCATCCCCAGGCACAGTGGCCATCTCGGCTACGGGCTGCGCGACACCAGGACCGTCGTCAGCGGACCGGCTTATGCGCGCGCGCTCGTCGACCGTGCGAACACCGCCGGTGCCGAGATCCGTACGGACAGCATGGTCACCGGCTGGGCGGGCGACCGATCACTCGACGTCACCTCGCCGCGAGGTCGGGAACGCGTCGATGCGGGCGCCGTCGTCCTGGCCACCGGTGCGCGTGAACGGCCGCGGGCCGCCCGCCTGATCCCCGGTGGCCGGCCTGCCGGCGTCTACACCACCGGCCAGTTGCAGAATCTGGTCCACCTCCGACACCGCGAAGTCGGCAGGCGCGCCGTGGTGATCGGTGCCGAACTGGTCAGCTACTCAGCGCTTCTCACGCTCCGTCACGCCGGTTGCGCCACCGCGTTGATGACCACCACCTATCCGTCACCCGAGTCGTACGCGGTGTTCAACGCCGCGGGCCGATCACCGCTACTCGGGCTTGAGGTGGCGACCAGGACCCGGTTGGCCCGGATCATCGGCACCTCGACCGTTCGGGCCGTCGAAATCGAAGACCTCGACACCGGCGCCCGTCGCATCGTGGACTGTGACTGCGTGGTTCTCACCGGCGACTGGATTCCCGACCACGAAATCGCCCGCGCGGCAGGCCTCGACATCGACCCCGCGACGCTGGGCCCGCTGGTCGACACGGCGCTGCGCACCAGCAGGCCGGGTGTGTTCGCGGTCGGGAACCTGTTGCACCCCGTCGACACCGCCGACGTCGCCGCGCTCGACGGCAGGCATGTGGCCGACCACGTGCTGGCCCACCTGGACGGCCGGACGCCGCCGTCGGGCGGTGTGCGCATCACCGCCGACCCGCCGTTGCGCTGGCTCGCGCCGGGTGTGCTTCGACCGGGTGATCCTGCGCCGCCCCGGCACCGACTGCTGTCCTGGACCGACGACCTGGTGCGGCTTCCGACCGTCGTGGCCCGGCAGGGCGGGAGGATGATCGCCGCGAGGCGACTGCCGTGGCCGTGTGCGCCCGGCCGGGTGTTCCGGATTCCCTCCAGCCTTCTCGACCCGGTGGACTTCGCCGGCGGTCCGGTACGGCTTTCGGTCAGCGGATCCTGGCGTTGGCCGGGTCGTAGATCGCCTTGAGCGACACGGTGATCGGGTAGAGCACGCCGCCGACGTTCACCTGATACTCGCCTGCGCCGACCCACTGCGCGTCGACCGGAGCCTGGTCGGCGGACTTCACGTAGGCCAGGCCGACGCACGACCCTGTTGTCTCGCCCCACGCCGCCGAGGTCACCTGGCCGGCGACCACGCCGTCGCGGAGCACCAGTTCGCCGCCCCACAGCATGGGCTCCGGTGATCCGACCGAGAATCCGACCACCCGTCGGCGTGGCCCCTCGCCCTTGGCCTTCTCCACCGCGGCGCGGCCGAGGAAGTCGACGTCGGACTTCAGCTTGCACGCAAACAGCAATCCGGCCTCGGCGGGAT
>JAVRPF010000173.1:0-12375 GCA_032162385.1 Mycobacterium sp. | reverse complement strand
GCCCGCCGGCAGCACCAACGCGGTGAGCCGCTCAAAGGTCTGCGCACGCGAGCCGACCAGATACCGCAGGTCGTAGCCCGGGGTGACGATCAGACCAGCCAACCCGGCCGCCGCGATCGCCGTTGAGGCCTCGTGCAGCCGGCGAGCGTAGATGTCGACGCTGAACCTCGAACTCACGGCGTCAACGCTAACGCCCGAGGCGGCTGGCAGGATGACGACATGCCCGCTCCCCTGCTGCTGCTGGACGGCGCGAGCATGTGGTTCCGCTCGTTCTACGGCGTGCCGTCGTCGATCACCGCCCCCGACGGCAGGCCGGTCAACGCCCTGCGCGGCTTCCTGGACACCGTCGCCACGCTGATCACGCGCGAGCACCCGTCGCGCCTGGTGGTGTGTCTCGATCTGGACTGGCGGCCGCAGTGGCGGGTCGATCTGATCCCGTCGTACAAGGCGCACCGCGTCGAGCAGGAGAGTCCCGGCGGGGCACCGGACGTCGAAGAGGTTCCCGACGACCTCAGTCCCCAGGTCGACATGATCATGGCAGTGCTCGACGCGTTCGGCATCGCCTCCGCGGGGGCACCCGGTTTCGAGGCCGACGACGTGCTGGGCACCCTGGCGACCCGGGAACGCCGGGATCCCGTCGTGGTGGTCAGCGGCGACCGCGATTTGCTGCAGCTCGTCGGCGACGAACACGTGCCCGTCCGGGTGTTCTACATCGGGCGGGGGTTGGCCAAGGCGACGCTCTTCGGTCCGGCCGAGGTGGCCGACCAGTACGGCGTGCCGATCGACCGTGCCGGGCCCGCGTATGCCGAGCTCGCGCTGCTGCGCGGTGACCCGTCGGACGGCCTGCCTGGCGTGCCGGGCGTCGGCGAGAAGACCGCGGCGGCGTTGTTGGCCCGCTACGGCTCGCTGGAGACGATCCTGGCCGCAGCCCATGACACGTCGTCGGCGTTGCCCGTCGCACAGCGCAAGAAGCTGCTGGCGGCGACCGACTACATCGCGGCGGCCGAGCCGGTGGTCAGGGTGGCGTGCGACGCGCCGGTCACCCTTTCGAGCGATTCGGACGCACTGCCGCTGGCCGCGCGCGAACCCCGCAAGGTCGCCGAGTTGGCTGGTGAGTACGGCGTGACGTCGTCGATTGCGCGCTTGCAGAAGGCGCTCGACGAATTGCCTGGCTGACGCCCGGCTACTTGGGCCTGCCGACCTCGTAGGTGCCGCTGTCGTCCTGGAACGTCACGGTGACCTGACGCTTGGTGCCGTCGATGCTGACCTCGCAGTCGAAGGTGTCACCCTTCTTCACCGTCGGGCTGGAACCGTTGTTGCACTTGACGTCCTTGACGTTCTTCGCGCCGTAGCCGTTGGCCTCGTCGGACAAGATCTGCGCCACACCCGTCTGGGCGGCGTTGACGTCGAGCTTGGTGGTGACGAAGAAGCCGGGCTTCCAGAAGCCGAGCACCAGGACGGCGGCGACGACCAGGACCGCAAGCAGGCCGACCACCCCGAAGATGACGCCCAGCGACTTCTTGGAGCCCTCTGCGGTGCCCGACGAGGAGTACGGCGAGTACTGCTGACCGGGTTGTTGCCCGTACTGGTCGGGCTGCTGCCCATATTGGCCGTACTGGCCGGGTTGCTGGCCATACTGGCCGTACTGGCCCGGCTGGCCGGGCTGCTGGCCGTACTGACCGGGCTGCTGGTACGACGACGGGCTGTAGGCGGCGGGCTGGCCGTACTGGTCGCCCTGCGGGTATTGCGGCGGCGTGTACGTCGGCGGCTGCTCCTGCTGCGACCCCTGATCCGGCTGCGGGTACTGCGGATACTGCTGCGGCGTGTACGCGGGCGGCCCCCAGGCCGGTGCCTCGGTGGTGGGCTGCTCGGGCGCAGGCGGCTGCTGCCACGCAGGCTGATCACCCTGCGGCTGCTGATCCGGCTGCGTCGGGTCGGATCCCTGCGGTCCGCTCATGGTCTCTCCTTGGTCCTCGTTCGCTGTAACCGAAGCGTTGGCCGACAGCCTACCCTGCGTCAACAGCCACGACGCCGCGCCGAATGTCGCCGATCGCGCGTTTCGCGGCGGTCCGCAGCGCCGATGTCGGCGCGGCAATGCGGACCTGGTCGAGCAGGTCGAGCACCTGACGGCACCACCGCACGAAATCACCGGCGGACAACGGGGTTCCGGTGCCTGCGGCGTCGGACGCGGCCAGCGCGGACGTCAGGTCACCGGTGGTCGCCCAGCGGTGCACGGCGGCGACGAACCCAGGGTCGGGCTCGCGGCTCGGCGGCAGGCGGTGACGCTGTTCGTCGGCCCTGATGTCCGTCCACAACCGGCGGGTCTGCGCCAGCGCGCGGCGCAGCGCGGCCGTCGCGGCGTCGACACCCGGTGCCGGACCGGGTGTGTCGCCGCGCGACTCGTACAGCACCGAGGACACCACGGCAGCCAGTTCGGCGGCCTGCAGTCCGTTCCATGCGCCATGCCGGAGGCATTCGGCCACCAACAGGTCGCTCTCGCTGTAGATCCGCGCGAGCACCCGCCCGTCGTCGGTTACCGCCAGCTCGCCGTCGCGATCGTTGATGAATCGACGTTCGGTGAGCAGCAGCACGATTCGGTCGAAGGTTCGGGCCAGCGAGTTGGTGGCCGATGCCACCTTCTGTTGAATCTGTGCGTTGTCGTGCTCGATCCGCAGGTACCGCTCGGCCGTGCGCACCAGTGCCTCCCGGTCGGATGCGTGATGGCCGGGATGATTTCGCATCTGCTCGCGCAGAACGATCAATTCGGGGTCGATGTCCGGATCCTCGGCGGCTCCGCTCCTCTTCCGCGACGGCACGTCCAGACCGGTTGCCGCCGATCGCAGCGCCGAGGCGAGGTCGCGGCGCACCCGCGGTTGGCGGTGCTCGACGCGCTTGGGCAACGTCATGGTCCCCAGCTTCGCCGACGCTCCTGAGTAGTCAGCCGAGGAAATCCTTCCCGCCCAACGATGTTCGGTCAGGACCAGAGGCCGCGGTTCGTCACCGTCCGTGGCGGGCTCGAGCACCACGGCCAATCCGCCCCGTTTGCCCTGACCGATCGTGATGATGTCCCCGCGGCGCAACGCGGTGAGCGCATCGTTGGTGGCCCTGCGGCGCTGCACCCGTGACGCCCTGGACTGGGCGCGTTCCCGTTGGGAGATCGCTGCACGAAGTCGCGCATACTCCAGGATCGGTGCGTCACGTCCGCCGAGGTCGTCGGCGATCTCGTCGAGCATCCGTTCGCCCCGCGCCACGCCCCTGACCAAGCCGACGACCGAACGGTCGGCCTGGTACTGGGCGAAGGACCGCTCCAGGAGTCGGTGCGCCTGCTCAGGACCCATGTGCTGGACCAGGTTGATCGTCATGTTGTACGACGGCGCGAACGAACTGCGCAGCGGGAACGTCCGGGTCGAGGCGAGGCCGGCGACATCGGCGGGATCGACCGAGGCGTCGTTGGGCTGCCACAGCACGACGGCGTGTCCTTCGACGTCGATGCCCCGCCTGCCGGCCCGGCCGGTCAGCTGGGTGTACTCCCCCGGCGTCAGCGGTGCGTGCTCTTCGCCGTTGTACTTCACCAGGCGTTCCAGCACGACGGTGCGGGCTGGCATGTTGATGCCCAACGCCAATGTCTCGGTGGCGAATACCGCCTTCACCAAGCCGGCGGTGAAGAGTTCCTCGACGGTGTGGCGGAACACCGGCAGCAATCCGGCGTGGTGGGCGGCCAGCCCACGCAGCAGACCTTCACGCCATTCGTGATAGCCGAGCACGACGAGGTCGGATTCGGGCAACTCCGCACACCGTCGGTCGATCACCTCTGCGATGCGGGCCCGTTCCTCGTTGTCGGTCAGCCGCAGGGACGAACGCAGGCACTGCTTGACCGCGGCGTCACAACCGACGCGGGAGAACACGAACGTGATCGCCGGAAGCAATCCCTCGTGATCCAGCGTGCCGATCACGTCGGGGCGCGGTGGCGGCCGGTAGATGGTTGGCCTGCCTCGGTGGCCGGGCCCGCCACGCCCCCGCGGCTGCCAGTCGGAAAGTCGGTCGGCCTCCTTGCGCAGTGAGATGTGCCGCAGCAGTTCGGCATCCACCAGCGCGGGACTGCCGACGGTCTGGTCGCCTTCGAACAGGTCGAACAGCCGCTTGCCGACCATCATGTGCTGCCACAGTGGCACCGGCCGGTGCTCGTCGACCACGACCGTGGTGTCCCCGCGCACGGTCTGGATCCAGCCGCCGAACTCCTCGGCGTTGCTCACCGTCGCCGACAGGCTGACCAGCCGCACGTCCTCGGACAGGTGCAGGATCACCTCCTCCCACACCGCGCCGCGCATCCGGTCGGCCAGGAAGTGCACTTCGTCCATCACCACGTGCGAAAGACCCTGCAATGCGTGCGAATTCGCGTACAGCATGTTGCGCAGCACCTCGGTGGTCATGACCACCACGGGGGCGTCGCCGTTGATCGACTGGTCACCGGTCAGCAGGCCAACGCGCTCCGGGCCATACCGGCGGACCAGGTCGGTGTGCTTCTGGTTGCTCAACGCCTTGATCGGCGTGGTGTAGAAGCACTTTCGGCCTGCGGCCAGGGCCAGGTGCACGGCGAACTCGCCGACCACCGTCTTGCCCGCACCCGTCGGCGCACACACCAACACACCGTGCCCGGCCTCCAACGCCGTGCACGCCCGCAGCTGGAACCCGTCGAGGGCGAACGGTAGCTCCTCGGCGAATCGGCTCAGCTCTGTTGTCAGGTCAGGTGGCTTGGTCATCGACCGTCAGCCGGGACGGAGTGGGCACAGCGGTGGGTGCATCGACGGGCTCAACCCCGCCGATCGGGGCTGCCTCGTCCTCGGGTACGTCTTCGAGTGCGGCCCGGCGGGCCTTGCGTCGGTCGTGAATGCGCGCCACCTGGATGGCCAGCTCCAGCAGCACTGTCAGCGCCATCGCCAGCGCCAGCATCGAGAACGGATCCGAGCCGGGCGTCGCGAGCGCAGCGAACACGAAGAGACCAAAGATCATCCCGCGTCGCCAGTTCTTCAGCCGCTCGTAGGTGAGCATGCCGACCAGATTGAGCATGATGATCATCAAAGGGAACTCGAAGCTGATGCCGAACACCAGCAACAGGTTGATCAGGAAGCTGAAGTACTGGTCGCCCGACAGCGCGGTGATCTGGACGTCGCTGCCAACCGTCAGCAGGAAGCTCAACGCCTTGGACAGCACCACGTAGGCCAGCACGGTGCCGCCGATGAACAACATCGCCCCGAAGCCGACGAAGACCGTCGCGAAACGGCGTTCCTTCTTGTAGAGGCCCGGTGTGATGAACGCCCACAGCTGATGCAGCCACACCGGGCAGGCCAGCACGACGCCCGCGGTGAGGGCGACCTTGAGTCGCAGCATGAACTGGTCGAACGGTGCTGTCGCAAGCAGCCGGCATTCCCCGTCGGGTGCGATGGTGGCCCGCGCCGAGGCAGGCAACGAACAGTACGGACCGCGCAGCCAGTCGCCGAGGCTGGGCAGACCGAACGCGCCATGGGTGTACCAAAAGAATCCGACGGTCGTGGTGACGACGATCGCGGCCACCGCGATCAGCAGGCGGTTGCGCAACTCCTGCAGATGATCGACCAGCGACATCGTGCCGTCGGGATTGGCCCGCGTCCGTAGGCGACGCGGGTCCAGTTTCTTGAGGATTCCGGTGATCTGCACGGGCTCGTCGGGGGACGCCACTCAGCGACCCGACGGCGGGTCGCGGTCGGTGGAGGCGTGTGTCAGGCCGGGTGCTTGTCGGAGGACTGCTCCGGCGCTGGAGCCGGTGGGGCCGGGTCGACGCGTTCCGAGGCGATCGGAGTTGCCGCCGGAGCCTGAGCCGCGCCTTCCGGCTTGGAGTCGGCCTGCATCTCCTTGATCTCGGATTTGAAGATGCGCATCGACTTGCCCAGTGAGCGCGCCGCGTCCGGGAGCTTCTTGGCCCCGAACAACAGCACGAACACGGCGATCACGATCAACCAATGCCAGGGTTGTAGACCACCCAATTCGGTCACCTCCAGAAGTCAACCGTCAGTCTACCCGCCGGCTTCGCCGCCGCTGACTTCGTAGGCCTGCAGCGCCGATAGGGCGAAGTCGCGCACCCGATCGGCCAGCGACTGCGGTTCCAGCACCCGCACCGCGGAGCCGAACCCCAACACGAAGCGCGCCATCCACTCGTCCGAGGCGTAGGTCATGGCGGCCTCGAATGCGCCGTCGGCCAGTTCTCGTACGACGCGCAACGGGTAGTAGTCGAACATCCAGGACGCGCTCCGATCGATCAGGAGCGTCGCCGAGGGCAGGGACGGATCGGCGTCGAACAGTGACGTGTCGGGTCCTGCCTCTACGGCGGGCTCGGGGGGTGCCGACGGCTCGTCGAGCACGTGTGCGTCGACGATGCGGTCGAACCGGAACAGCCGCACCGCCTCGGCCGAACGGCACCATGCCTCGAGGTAGCTGTTGTCACCGACCAACACCACCCGGATCGGGTCGACGATCCGGGTCGACAGCGTGTCGTGGGATGCCGAGTAGTAGTCGATCCTCAGCGCATGGCCGTCCCGCACCGCGGCCCGCACTGCTGCCGCGGCGTGGCTCTCCATCGGCGCGGGTTCGTCGACCGCCGTGCCGGCGCCCTCCTTGGCCGTTCCCGCCGCCGATTCGATCTTGGCGATCGCACTCCTGGCGGCCTCGGGATCGACCATGCCCGGCACGTCGAGCAGTGCTCGCAACGCCACCGAGATGCCTGTCGCTTCAGGCGACGTCAGCCGCAGTGGGTGGTCCATGCCCGCCGAGAACGTCACTTCGATTGTCTTGCCCGACATCTCGAAGTCGATCAGGTCGCCGGGGCTGTATCCCGGAAGTCCGCACAGCCACAGCTGCTCGAGGTCTTCGCGCAGCTGCTTGACGCTGACGCCAAGGTCGGAGGCGGCTTCGTCGAACGTGATCCTGGGGTTGGCCTGGAAGTACGGAACCATGTTGAGCAGCCGGACCAGCCGCGTGGAAACGCTGCTCAAGCCCCCACTCCGTCCGCTTGAGCGTGGAGCCTGGCCACGACGTCGTCACGCAACGACTGCGGCTCGAGCACCACGGCGTCGGCACCGTGTCCCGCGATCTCGCGGGCCATCCGGTCCTGCCTACCGATGTCGATGGCGATCTCGTCGCCCGCCCGTCCCGCCAGCGTGCGCGACACCGTGTCCGCCGCCTGGCGCCGCAATGCGGTCGCGCGGCCGTCGGCCACCCACACCCGGGCCTGCGCCCCCGGCGGCCACTCGGCCACCGCCCTGTGCACGATCTCGCGCAGGTCGACTCCTTCGGGCCGCCGCACCGCGCCGCGCGGGCCAACCGTGGCCACCTCCGAGCCGATGCGCGACAACCGGAAGGTGCGCATGTCGTTGCGGTCGCGGTCGTGGCCGACGAGGTACCACCGGCCGCGGTAGGTGACCACACCCCACGGCTCGACCGTCCTGGTGGTGTACGGGTCACTGCGCGACGGGCGATGCTGGAATTGCACGGCCTGGCCCGAGTCGATGGCCGACAGCAGGATTCCCAGCACTTCCTCCGAGCCACGCAGACCGGGCATCGCCGCGGCCGTGGAGATGGTCACGCCGGCCTCAGGAGCGTCGACGTCGACACCCGCTGCCCGCAGTTTGAGCAGTGCTCCCTGGGTGGCAGTGACGAGCTCCGGGGACTGCCACAGCTGGGTGGCCACGGCTACCGCGGCGGCCTCGTCGGCCGTCAACTCGACCGGTGGAAGTGCATAGGACTCCTGGTTGATGCGGTAGCCCTCAGTCGGATCCAGCGTCGACACCCGGCCGGTCTCCAGCGGGATGCCGAGGTCCCGCAACTCGTTCTTGTCGCGCTCGAACATCCGCGAGAAGGCCTCGTCACTGGGGCTGTCGGCGTAGCCGTAGACCGTCGCGCGGATCCGTTCGGCGGTGATGAAGGTGCGGGTGGACAGGAGTGCGATGACCAGATTCATCAAGCGCTCGACTTTGGAGATCCCCACTGCCTAACCCTATTCGACCGGGGCCGAGGTGCGGTCACGTGCTCCGCAAGAGATCGCGCGCCAAACGCTTATGTCACGGGCACATGAAGGCAAAGGGTGGACACTGACGCGGTTCGAGCGCTTCCGGCGGCGGAGGCGGGTTGTCGCCGTCCCAGATGCCTGGGTTGATGTTGCCGAAGCCCCAGTTGACGTACCACCAGGTATGGCAGACGTTCATGTCCCAATTCACCGCCCCCGGCGCTCCGGTGTGATGCTCGATGTCGATTCCCGAGTTCTGTCCAGGACACCAGGTGTACGGGCCACCGGCCGCAGCCGTGCCGGCGCCCAACCCCAGCGCTGCTGCAGCCAGGCCGCCGGTGACCAGCCCGGAAATCGCCAATCGTGCGAGTGGTCGTGACGTGTTGGGAATGTGCATGCCCGCGAGTACACACCGACGGGAACGCTACCGATCACAACCTGAGAGATCACATGCTGGCGATGAGCCGCTTGACCCTCTCGTCGACCGATCGGAACGGGTCCTTGCACAACACCGTTCGCTGCGCCTGGTCGTTGAGCTTGAGGTGCACCCAGTCGACGGTGAAGTCGCGGCCCGCCGCCTGCGCGGCGCTGATGAACTCGCCCCGCAGCTTGGCCCGGGTGGTTTGCGGCGGTTCGTTGACCGCGGCCTCGATCTCCTCATCGGTGGTGATGCGGGCAGCCAGACCCTTGCGCTGCAGCAGGTCGAACACACCGCGGCCCCGCTTGATGTCGTGGTAGGCGAGGTCGAGCTGGGCGATCTTGGGGTCGGACAACTCCATGTCGTAGCGGTCCTGGTAACGCTGGAACAGCTTGCGCTTGATCACCCAGTCGACCTCCGTGTCGACCTTGGCGAAGTCCTGGCTCTCCACGGCGTCGAGTTGGCGACCCCACAGATCGACGACCTGCTCGATCTGGGCGTTGGGCTCCCGGGTCTGCAGATGCTCGACGGCCCGGCTGTAGTACTCGCGCTGAATGTCCAGGGCGCTGGCCTGCCGTCCGCCTGCCAACCGCACCGGACGGCGACCGGTCAGATCGTGGCTGACCTCGCGGATGGCGCGGATCGGGTTGTCCAGCGAGAAGTCGCGGAATGGGACGCCGGACTCGATCATCTCCAGCACCAGCGCGGCCGTGCCGACCTTGAGCATCGTGGTGAACTCACACATGTTGGAGTCGCCGTCGATGACGTGCAGGCGGCGGTACTTCTCGGCGTCGGCGTGCGGTTCGTCGCGGGTGTTGATGATCGGCCGGCTGCGGGTGGTGGCCGACGACACGCCCTCCCAGATGTGCTCGGCGCGCTGGCTCAGGCAGAACGTCGCTGCCTTGGGCGTCTGCAGCACCTTGCCCGCGCCGCAGATCAACTGACGGGTGACCAGGAATGGCAGCAGCACGTCGGAGATCCGGGAGAACTCGCCGGCCCGCACGATGAGGTAGTTCTCATGGCATCCGTAGGAGTTGCCCGCCGAGTCGGTGTTGTTCTTGAACAGGTAGATGTCGCCGCCGATGCCCTCGTCGGCAAGCCGCTGCTCGGCATCGATCAGTAGGTCCTCCAGGACGCGCTCGCCGGCACGGTCGTGGGTGACCAACTGAACGAGGCTGTCGCACTCGGCCGTCGCGTACTCGGGGTGTGATCCGACGTCCAGGTAGAGCCGCGCACCGTTGCGGAGGAACACGTTGGAGCTCCGGCCCCACGACACCACCCGACGGAACAGGTAGCGGGCAACCTCGTCCGGGCTGAGCCGCCGGTGGCCATGGAACGTGCACGTCACACCGAATTCGGTCTCGATGCCCATGATTCGCCGCTGCACGTCTTCGAGCTTACGTGCTGGTCCGCGCCAACGAAGGCCAAGCCGGCGACTGCGCGTCACCACGCGAGCCATTGACACCGGTCAGATCGTCCGTCACGGTGCCAGCGACCCCGGCCGCGCCCCGAGGATGCGTTCGAAGGCTTCCACGTACGCGGCCAGCACGGCGGAGGTGCGGGCGCCGCTGATGTCGAGCCCGACCGACCCGTCCGCATCCATCGCGTCGATGATCGCGTCGGCCAGGTTCAGGCCCATGCCGGTGACGATGACGGCTGCATCGCGCGGATGGCTGGTGTCGAAGACGCCCTCGTCGCAACCCTGCCTGATGATCGACTCGAGCAGCGGCGTAGTCGTGCGCATCGAGTCCTGCGACATCTTCTGCCGAAGCAGGGCGTTGTTCTCGTCACGCCACAGCCGCATGGTGGTCGTCACGGCAGTGAGGTTCTCGGCCTTCCAAGTAGTGGACGTGTCGAAGTACGCGCGCAACTTGTCGACCGCGCCGAGCTTGGGGTCATCGACAACGGCTTGCAACGTCCGAGAGGCGCTCTCGCTCATCGACTCGACGATGCCCTCGACGAGCGCCCGCTTGGAGCTGAAGTAGTGGTAGAGCGCGCCCTTGGACATCTGCAGCTTGGCGAGCACGTCCTCGATGGTCATCCGCTCGTAGCCCTTGTCGTGCATCAACTGCAGCGCGGCATCGAGGATCTCGCGCCGCCGGGCGGCGTGCTCCTCCGGCTTGACCTGTCGCGCCAACGTCGTTCCCCTCCCGGCCGAATCCTATTGACCTTGCCGCTTCGGCAGCCTACCGTTTTAATAGACCGGCAGTCGGTTTATTAATAGAAGGGACAGCACATGGCTCTGCCAACCCGGAGGCCCGAGTCCGCACCCGCTCGTTCGCGCGGGTCATCGGACCCTTCGTCGCCTCAGCCACCCTGATCGTGGCGATCCGGCTACCGGACCTCACCGGACTGCTCGACGACCTGTTCGCGAATGCCGTGCTGCCCTGGATCCTCGGCGCACTGATGTTGATGTCGGGATTGATGGTCATTGCCCTTCATCAGTATTGGTACAGCGTCACCGCCGTACTGATCTCGTTGTTCGGCTGGTTCGTCGCCCTACGTGGGCTGACGCTGATGGCATTCCCCTCGGCGATCGAAACCGGCGCGGGCGACACCCTGTCCAACCCCGGACTGCTGGTGGCCGCGCGGATCTTCTTCCTGCTGCTGACCCTGATGGGCCTTTGGCTGACGTACGCCGGGTGGGGCTCGCACCGTTCGGACGACTCGACACCTGAGCCTGTGGACAACCCGAGCATGCGTCCTGCCTGACCTGCCAGGGTGAGGCATGGGAGCGAATACCGAAGTCGATCTGGTCCAACTACGCGCGGTCGCTGATCAAGTCATGTCAGCGGCCGACGCGCTGGCCGAAATGCGTTGGGCGACGCTGGACGCCGACGAATTGCGTGGGTCGGCCGTCGGCCGCATCGCCGCGCCGGACCTGATCGCCGCGAGGCTCGACGATGTCCTTGCCAACATGCGTGGCTGGGCGAACGCGGCACACATGTCAGTTGATGCGTTCGAGCGGGCCGACGGCCGGAACGCCGCTCGTTTCGAACGGCCGTGACCAGTCCGACCGTCACTCAGGCGCAGGCGTGGCGGCCGGACTCCCTGCGCGAAGCGGCCGACGCGTGGGATCGGGCCGCGTCTGACCTACGAGCGCACGTCGGCGCTGTGGTGCGAGTTGTAGACAGCAGCAGCAACTTCTGGACCGGCCAGGCCGCAGACGCCGCCCGTGACAGCGCCGCAACGTTATCCGCCGACGGCGCCGCACTGGCGCGGACCCTAGTCACCGCCGCCGTCACGGCGCGCGACGGCGCCGACCAGCTCGCCGTTGCCCAAGCCGATGTGGCCGCAAGGGTGGACGAGGCTCGCGCGGAGGGGTTCGAGGTTGGCGACGACGGCACCGTGTCGCCGTCGGTTCCCCCAGCGCTGCTGATCGCCCTGTCCGGCGGCGACGCCGGCGTGGCACGCGAACTGTTCGCGCTGCGCGCAGCAGAGTTGACCCGTCACGTCGTGGCCGCGCTGGAAGCGCTTGGCGGCGCCGACCGCGATGCAGCACACGACATCGACGAGGCATTCGCGTCAAGGCCGATCACCGGCGCCGCACCGACGGCACCCAGCGCCGCCTGGCCGGTGCAGGCGGGCGACGTCGTCGCGGGCTGGCCGTCGATGAGCCAGCACCGGATCGCTGACCAGATCGCGGCGATGACAGCAGAACAACGTGGCGAACTGGTCGACGGCTTTCCACGACAGGTCGGCAACACCGACGGGGTGCCGTGGGACATGCGGGCCGAGGCCAACCGCATCAACATCGCGCAGGCGATCCTCGACGAGACCGGCACTGATCCAGATGCCAAGCGGCGCATCGCCTTCTACCAGGAACTCCTGCGCGAGGTCGACGACCTGGTCGACAGTGGGCACCGCGTCGACCGACGGATCCTGGCGTTCGACGCGGGCCGGTCCACTCTGGTCGAGTTCA
>JAVRPF010000172.1:0-4070 GCA_032162385.1 Mycobacterium sp. | reverse complement strand
TCGATCGTCATGCCCTTCATCTTGGCGACCATGGTGTGCATGATGCCGGCCATCTCCCCCGTAATGCTGGACATCTTCGTCATGGTGTCGATGGTCGTCTGCATGTCGTCGGCCTGTTTGAGCATGTTGGCCGTGACGTCCTGGTTGTACTTCTCGTTCATCTGCTGCGTCGTGCCGTTCATGCTGATCTGGAACGGAATCGACGTGTGCTCGATGGGGGTTCCCAACGGCCGAGTGATCGCCTGCACGCGCGCGATGCCGGGCACCCGGAAGACGGCCTTGGCGATCTTGTCGATCACCAGGAAGTCGGCCGAATTCCGCAGGTCGTGATCGCTTTCGATCATCAGCAGTTCGGGGTTCATCCTGGCCTGCGAGAAGTGCCGGTCGGCGGCCGCGTAACCCTCGTTGGACGGTAGGTCCTGGGGCAGGTAGTTGCGGTCGTTGTAGTTGGTTCGGTAGCCGGGCAGGGTGAGCAGGCCGACCAGAGCCAACGCGATCGTCCCGACCAGGATGGGACCGGGCCACCGCACGACGGCGGCGCCGATCTTGCGCCATCCCCGAACCCGCATCACCCGCTTGGGTTCCAGGAGGCCGAAGTGGCTGGCCACGGTGATCACCGCGGGGCCGAGGGTGAGTGCGGCGCCGACGCAGATCACCATGCCGATGGCCAGCGGGATGCCCAGCGTCTGGAAGTACGGGAGTCTCGTGAAGTGCAGGCAGAAGGTCGCACCGGCGATGGTCATGCCCGAGCCCAGGATGACGTGGGCCGTGCCGCCAAACATGGTGAAGTAGGCCGATTCTCGATCCTCGCCGGCACCGCGTGCTTCCTGATATCGGCCTATCAGGAAGATGGCGTAGTCGGTGGCCGCGGCTATCGCCAGCGTGACGAGCAGGTTGGTGGCGAAGGTGGAGAGCCCGATGATGTCGTAGAAGCCGAGGAAGGCCACCACGCCGCGCGCGGCGGCCAATTGGAGCACGACCATCAACAGCACGATGCCCACGGTGACGACCGACCGGTAGACCAACAACAACAGGACGATGATGACCGAGAACGTGACCATCTCGATGAGCTGCATGCTTCGGTCGCCGGCGATGTGCTGGTCGGCCTGGAGTGCCGCCGGACCCGTCACGTACGCCTTGACCCCGTTCGGCGCCGGGACACTGTCGACGATCTTCTGGACGGCCTCGACGGATTCATTGGCCAGGGATTCGCCCATGTTGCCTGCGAGGTAGACCTGGACGTAGGCGGCCTTGCCGTCGTTGCTCTGGGAACCAGCGCCGGTCAGCGGGTCGCTCCAGAAGTCCTGCACGTGCTCGACGTGCTTGGGGTCGGCCTCGAGCTTGGCGACCACCTGGTCGTAGTACTTGTGAGCGTCGGCGCCGAGTTGCTCCTGGCCCTCCAGCACGATCATGACCGCGCTGTTGGACTTGAACTCCTGGAACTGCGAGCCGACTTCCTGCATCGAGATCACCGACGGTGCGTCATCGGGGCTCATCGACACCGAGCGCATCTGCCCGACCGTCTCCAGCTGCGGCACGATGACGTTCAGGAGGGCGATGACGGCGATCCAAACCAGGATCACCACTACCGCCAGCTTGCGGATGGACCGAGGAATGAAGGACCGGCCCACATACCGGGACGTCGGAATCGCGTCGGTCGTGGGCTCGCTGATGGGTTCGCTCACGCTGACTTCACCAGGCAGAAGGTTTGGGCGGTCACGCCGTTCGAGGTCCTCTCGTCCTTGACTACGTCGTCGACGGTGATGCGGCAGGAGATGTCGTTGCCGTCGCCCTGCGCAACGATGTTCGGCAACACCGATGGTGCCGTCGTGCTCAGTACCAGCGACCACGGCAACGCAGCGCCGTCGATCCGCTGCGGCTTCGAATCCAGGTCGAGGTAATTGATGTCCGCGTAAGTCCCCGTGCCGAAGATCTCGTACTTCACGACCTTGGGGTTGAACGGCTCGGCGTCGTCGGCGAAGTTCTTGGGCGTGACGATGATGCCCTCAGAGCCGAAGAAGCCGCGGATCCGCTGAACGGTGAAACCCGCGACGACCACCACGAGCACGATCACGAGTGGAATCCAGACCCGCTTGAATACGCGCATCATGACTGCTGGAATCCCGTGCCGGAAGCGGGTGCTGCGGCCGTGTTCTTCGGATCGGCCGCGGTCGTCGGTTTCATCCCCACCTCTGCTCTTCTCGGTCACGGACGGATCTCGTTCGCATGACAGATTAGCTAATGTAACTGATAGATTAGCTGGGTTAAGTTAATCATGGCGACCCTACCTGGTGGCCGCCGCGTGCCGGCTACCTCGGACCACGTGGCGGGGCGAACCAAAGGGGTTGCGAGACAAGTGGATCACGTGGCCAGGCGATTGGGGTAAGAGAAGAAAATGGATGCGCGTATGATCCGCAGTGTGAAGGCAGTGATCTTGGCAACGGCAGCCGTGGCCGCAGGGCTCTTGATGGCCGCGCCGGCCAACGCCGACCCCGATACCGATTTTGGCAATGAGCTGCATACTTACGGCATCTACGGCCAGAAGGATTACAACGCGTGGATCGGCAAGATCACGTGTAAGCGACTGCGTACCGGGCTGGACGCCAATGCCTACGAATCGGCGGTGTTCCTGAAGAAGAACCTGGACAAGGACTCCACCGAGCAGCAGGTCTACCAGTTCCTCGGTGCGGCGATCAACTACTACTGCGACGATCAACGGCCCGTCCTGACGAGCATCGCCGGACTTCCGCCACTGCCGCCATCGCCGGCCCCTCTCCCGTTGTTCGCAGAGCAGGGCTGACCGCGCGGATTCGCGCATCACACCAGGGCGTCATGACCGAACTCGACGTCGGCGTGTACGTGCCGCAGATGGGCTTCTCGTTCGCCGACGTACTGCACCGGGCGCAACGCTGCGAGGAACTCGGCATCGGATCGCTATGGCTCTACGACCATCTGTACGGCCCCGGTGTGCCGAACATCCCGTCGCTGGAAGCCTGGACGCTGGCGACGGCGCTGCTCAGCAGGACCGAACGGCTCCGCGTCGGACACATGGTGCTGTGCAACCAGTTTCGTCATCCCGCCGTGCTGGCGAAGATGGCCACCACCCTGGACCAGATATCCGACGGCAGGCTGGAACTCGGCATCGGCAGTGGTTCCATCGAGGACGAGCACGTGCGGACGGGGTTGCCGTGGGGCAGTTTTCGGGAACGGTCCGAGCGACTCGCTGAGACGTTGGAGATCCTGACGCAGGCCTTCGAAGGAGGGCTCATCGACTTCGAGGGTAGCCACTACACGGTGCGCGACATGCCGATCATTCCCGGCCCGGTGCAGCACCCGCGGCCACCCGGCGGCGTCGGCGAGAAGTACACGCTGCCGCCGGTCGCGCGCTACGCCGCCGTGTGGAACGTGCCGACCTACGCGCTGGGCGACCTGAAGCACAAGGTGGCCGTGCTGCGGTCGATCTGCGCCGACATCGGGCGCGACCCGGCCGACATCCTGATGTCGGTGGAGGCCGTCATGGCGCTGGCGCCCGACCAGGCGGCGCTGCCCAAGGTCGCCGAAGTCGCCGAGCGGCGGTTCGGCGGTCCCGGCTTCGGGCTGCGCGACGGCGGGCTGGTCGGCACGCCCAGCCAGATCGTCGATCGGATCAAGGAATGGGAGTCGCTCGGATTCGGCCAGATCGTGCTCTTCACCCACGACCGGGCTTCCGACGAGACGCTCGACCTGCTGGCCTCGGCGGTGATCAGCCAGCTCTGACGGTCAGACCTTGACCGTTACCGGGCCCACGTTCCAGATGTCGTCGCAGTACTCGGTGATGGCCCGGTCCGATGAGAACTTGCCACTGCGGGCCGTGTTCAGAATGGACATTCGCGACCACGCGTCCCCGTCCAACCACGCCGCCGACACCCGATCCTGGCACTCCACGTAGGACGCATAGTCGGCGATCACCAGGAACGGGTCGTCATGGACGAGGTTGTCCACCAACGGACGGAACACCTCGGTGTCGCCGTGGGAGAACTGCCCCGACGAGATCAACCCGAGAATGGCCTTCAGCTCGTCGTTGCCGTCGA